>NZ_JAQMSY010000126.1:0-44314 GCF_028329095.1 Microcystis sp. CS-574 | reverse complement strand
TTTTGGATTTGGTGGGTAAAATGTATTCTAAGATACAGTCCTGCTGGCGAGCGAGTGGAAGGAACCACAAAGACACAAAGGACACAAAGATTGATCGATCCTGTGTAAGTTAAACTTATCACACAGAACCTAGAAGAGCCAGAGGACTTAAAGGACGAGCAAAAACAACAACTAGAAGTTATCTTGAAAGAACATCCCTGCTTGGCAATAGCTTGGGAAATGAAAAAAGAAATTAGACAAACTTATCAAAGTTGTAGAACGTTCAGAGGTGCTGAGAGAAAATTGGAAAAGCGGAATATTATATGAAAGTAGTGCCAGTATGATCCGGAAGCATTTGCCTGGTATTTGTAATTAGGGCTTGCTGAATAAATGTGAAATGTAGGCAAAGTAAGGGTTTTGGGGCTTTTCTTCCGAAACAGGTGCAAGATTTTGAGAGAATCGTCGTTCAAAACCTTGCGTCTTCATCGGCCCGCGTTCTGTAGGGGCGAAGCATTCGGGCAATAACCTATCGGTGAAACCGGAGATTTTCTATCCGAATGCTTCGCCCGTACTTTTTCAGCAGACCCTACTTAGTATTAGATATGTGTAGTTAATTGTGTCTAGCTACTTATCCATTATGTGCCAAAATTCAATAGGCGAGAGTGCCTTTGTCCCTAACCAAAAAGGAAGGCGTTTAAACCTTTCTTACACTAGAATTGGTCATTTATTGCCGTTTGCGAGCCAATAAACCCAGAGAACCCACCGCTAATAAACCTAAAAGGGTGCCTGGTTCGGGGGTTGTCTGTGTCTGGGCAGGTTGAATGGTCCAGTTAGCAGCAACTATATTACCTGATACATTGGTCAAAGCGAGAGAGTAGTCGAAATTATTAGTATAGTAAACAGGATTGGACCCACTCACGAACCATTGGGTGGGTGTTTGTGTAGAATTGGTTGAGACGACATTGAGATTAGTAGCATCATACCAATTAGAAGGAACAGCCGTTAACTGTCCTGAGGCATTGGTGACAAAGCTTCCTGTGCTAACACTCAACCCATCACCCCCATTAGGATTAAAGGTGGTAACGTGGGCCCCATTACCAAAGTTGAAGGTGACAGTCACAATGTCACTGGCGTTCCATGTTTGGTTGAACAGGGAAGTTCCCCCATTGTCAAGCTGATAGGTGATAACCGCAGTATCACCGACAATAACGTTATCGACATCAGCATAGGAAACAGTATCCGTATAGGTAGCGGTAAAAATGGCGGCATGGGCGGGAATGGCAGTGAAAACGGCACAAGTCACCCCAGGAAGGCAAAGGGCTTTTAGCAGTTGATTAGTCATTTTTGATTGATTGACAAGTTAATTTCATGGCTAAGAATGGGGAAAAACCGCTCGTTATACCCCATAAATCATTGCTTAACAGCAATAAGCAGCCTCATTCTACCCCCCCCCCGAATTTGTCAAGTATTCTCCGTTTTTTATTGATGAATCCGGAAAAAAGCCCATCAGGGAGAGACTGGAAGGGTTCGCCAAGGAAACATCTTAAATTAATCAGTAATGATTAAGATTGAGCTATTTTAGGGGTTAAAGTCGGTCCTTATTCCCCCCTTTATTAAGGGGCGTTAGGGGTGAGCAAAACGTCCTAATCTTAGCGCGTAGTGCTATAAAATAAGAGCATGAAAACTGACACGATTTTTTATCAACTCTTTCAATCATTCCCCTCTATCTTCTTTGAATTAATTCAACTCCCTATCAACGAAGCCAAGGCATGAGTAGAAAACGGGTTTCTCCGAGAAACCCGTTTTCTGTGCGTTACTCAACGGATTTAGTATGAGGTACAATTTCAAGAAGATGAGGCTTTTTATCAGCGCTTTTTCACCGAAATATTCTTATATCTCAGTAAAACCGACTTACCGACGATTTAAGAAACCGCCACCATTACCCCAGCGCGGTCGGGAATTAAAGAAACCACCACGGTCAGACCAACCATTGCCCCAGGGCCGCGCATTAACAAAACTACCACCGCGACCATCTACCCAACCACCGACACGACTATTCCCCCAACCGCGATTGCCACCATCTCCCCAGCCTAAAGCTTGTAAACTAGGATCGGCAGTACCTTCCGGCAGTTGGTTAACCCGTTCGCGTACAGCGCTAGATAGACGACTTAAACGCGCTTCAATGGGATTAGCCTCGTCTGAGGCGGCCTGAGCAGTGCTAGTCAGACCGAAGGCAGATAAAGCGAGAAGAAAGCCGACTAAACCAGTTTTATTGCTGATATTCACCTGAATTTATGCTCCTATTTGGCTTCTTGGGGATTAATTTGGGCGTGTTCGATAACTTTGAAGGCAAAAAACCCCTTTAATAATTCTGGGGGGATGGGAACCAGGCCTTGACTACCGAACCAGCGATCGATTTGACTAACGGTGGCCGTATCATTGGTGATGTAATCCTGCATCATTTTAACAATGGCATAGTTGACATCATCCAAAAAAGTAGAGTTATTTTCGGGAACCATGCAAGCAATGCCAAAATTAGCTAGAGCTTCTTCGGGGACGATTTCGTAGATTTTAGGGTTATCTCTGAGGATTGTTCCCGCTAAAGAAATGCTATCCCCCGCTATGGCGTCAATTTTACCGGTTTTTAAAGCTTCGAGGGCTTCTTCTACGGTGCTGTAGGTGGTAACAATTGTCGCTTGCGGTTGTACTAATTTAATCACATCCACGGCCGCAGAAGTGGGAACCAAGGCGATGCGTTTACCGATTAGGGATTGAGGAGTGGAGAGATTGCTACCTTTTTTGGCTAAAATCCTAATCCCAGAAATGCTGTAACTGATGGAAAAATCGACAACTTTCGCCCTTTCCCAAGTAAAAGCCGTACTACAAGCGATATCGATGTCCCCGCTACGAATGAGATTAATTTTCTCTCCGGGTTGGTTAGCTTCAATCATTTGCAGGGTGACGGGACGACCGAGACGAGTTTCCAATCGTTTTCTAATTCGTTCCAACACATCCATAGAATAGCCGACCAATTCCCCCTTATCATTGACGTAGGAGTAGGGAATCGCATCAAAACGGGTTCCTACGGTCAAAAATCCCGTGCGAGCCACTTTTTCCACCACTGTTTCCGCTAAACTCGCACTGGCGAGGAACATAGGTAATATACAACCTAGTCCCACTAACTGTAAAATCTTCTTCATAAATCGAGTGCTTACTCCCGTACACACATAACTATACTAGAAGTCGCTAAAAAATCTTCAAGGTTTCCATAATAATTTCTGTGAACTTTTACAAATTAGATGGCGGTTCAAGGCGAATTAATTGGCCGTTACCTTCATCGGTGAGCAGATATAAAAATCCGTCAGGACTTTGACGCACATCCCGCACCCTCTGACCGATGGGAATCGCTTCTTGATTGATAATTTCACCCGATTTATCCACTGACAGACGGCGAATATCTCTGGAAACTAAGCCACCGGCGAATAAATTTCCCTGCCAATTAGGAAAGCGATTACCGGTATAAAAGACCAATCCCGAAGGAGCGATCGCAGGTGTCCAAATTGTTTTCGGATCGATCAGATCTGGTCGAGATTTTTCGCGGGAAACTGGGGTATTAGTACCGTACTCTTGACTGGCAGAAACCACTGGCCAACCGTAATTTTTACCTTTTTCAATTAAATTTAATTCATCCCCTCCTTTCGCTCCGTGTTCGGTTGCCCAGACTCTTTTAGTCATCGGATCAAAGCTGATTCCTTGAATATTCCGATGACCATAACTCCAAATTTTAGAACCCCCAAAAGGATTATCTTTCGGTATAGAACCATCGTCATTGATGCGGATAATTTTACCTAAATGACTTTGCCGATTTTGTGCCTGTTTTCTAATTAAATCTCCCGCTAATTGTAGGGGAGGATTACCCCCGTCCCCAATTGCTACCAATAAAGTGCCATCTGGTAGCCATAATAACCGCGAACCGAAGTGTTGAGAGCCGGTTTTTGTCTGGGAAACTTCAAAAATAACCCGCAGATCTCGCAAACTTGCACCATCATAAACCGCACGAGCGACGCGGGTACGATTAGCCTCCTGGTCTCCGTGGGCATAAGTTAGATAAATCCAGCGATTTTGGGCAAATTGGGGATGAATTGCCACATCCAGCAGTCCTCCTTGTCCGACGGCAAAAACTTCGGGGACTCCAGCGATGGCTTTTGGATGCAATTTGCCCTCTCTAACCACCCTTAAACGACCTGGACGCTCTGTGATCAGGATTTCCCCGTTAGGTAGCCAAACCATCGACCAAGGATGCTCTAAACCCTCGATTACGGTCACTTTTTGCCATTGATTGGTCTGGGAATTATTCGCCGAAGTTAATACATTTGCACCTTGACAACTGGAGATGATTATGGTAAGCAAAACGCCAGATACTATAGGCGAGAAAATGCGATTAAGAGAAGTAAGCATTAGTTGGTAACTCCCCAGACAAATATTGGTCAATTTTCTCCGACTAATCAGTTTCACCCTACAATTTTAGAAACCGGGCAGTTTTAAGAAACGTTTTAGGCGGTTTGACTTGATTGGGCAATGCGCTCTCCACAAGAATTCCTACCCTCGTACCCACCGTTAGCTCTAAGGGAACATCAGGTTCAAGCACTGTCCCATCAAATATGGCTTCGAGTTCTTGGAACATTATTCTTCACAGGCTATGGCTTGTTTCTAGTATAATCTCATGGGTGTGGAGCCTAAACGTTCAATCTATTAGTATTCTTAAGTATTTCTATGGTCAATCAATAGACATCCCCAAAAACTTATAAGCGAGTCACAACAAGGAAGAAAGGCAGATTAGACAGAAAGTCAAAATTGACTCTTATCAATCATTGTTGGGTGCAGGGTAAGCGCATCTTAACAGTCCTTAACAAAATGAACTTTATCTGAGTTGCTTACCCAGAGAGCGATTCAGGCATATTTGAGGAGAATTGGCCATCTCAATTGTTAAGCAAAAATTGACCAAATATGAAGATTTCGTGACTACTCTGATTGACTGGTATCACCTGAAATGCCCACACAGCAAGCGGATCACAAAATTGGCCAATTGTCAATAGCTTTTGAGATGCTCTCACCCTACTGTTTGGTGTTGCTAAAAGTTTGAGGTGTTGCTATGATGAGCCGAGAGTAATTTCCGATTTTTCCTTTGGAGTGTCAACATTATGACTCAAAAAATATTAGCGAAATTAATGTCTTTTGCTGGCAGCAATAAGCTAGGATTATTCAAAATAGCGATCGCATCTTCCTTTTTGGTGATTGTTCCGCAGGGGCAAGTTAAGGCTGCACTTCTTACCGTAGCGAATAACAGCTTTGAAACCCCGGTCATCACTGCCCCATCGGGGATTATCTCTAGTACAGGTTCCGTCGGGGGCTGGACGTTCTCAGGGGCGCAGCCGCAGGGGTTTGCTAATCCAGTCGCAGCTCACAATGCTGGTGGTTCTTGGTACGGTTCATCACCGGGGATTATTCCTGATGGAAATCAAATAGCCTGGAGTAACGGGGGAACTATCTCCCAGACACTTTCCGGAACTTTGCAAACGAACACGGTATATACTTTGAGGGCGTTTGTCGGAAACAGACTTGGTGTTAACTTTCCGGGCTACAATATCGGACTTTACGCCGGAGGTAACCTTCTAGCCTCTAACAGTGGTGTTACTCCCGCTGACGGAACTTTCGCACCTGTCACCGTTAGCTATACCAGTGGTATCAGCGTTACTCCAGGGCAGGCGTTAGAAATTCGTCTGACCTCCCTGAGCGGATCCAATGCCCAGACAAATTTCGATAATATAACCCTTGACGCTGCTTCCATTCCCGAACCTTCCGCGATATTAGGATTGCTAGGTTTCGGACTGTTGGGAATCGCTTCAAAGTTACGACAAAAACAATAAGTAGTCGTGCAAAATTAATTTCCTAGTCAGGACGGGAGACGGCTTAGATCTGTAATTAATTTTGCTTGGGTACTTAATTTAACCGAATTAGGGGTATGAAGCTTTCCGGCCACTGATTCCCCCACTAAATCTTCTGGAGAGCTATCCCTAACCCTCTCAAACTTCTTAAGATTGTTTTGACAATCCTCCCAAAGGAGTTTAGCATCATGACAATAGCAATTATAAGTTAGATAGATGTGACTGGAATGTGATATGACAGTCGCTTTTTTACTTTATGAAGCTATCATTCAACACTTCTGAAGTCATCCATGACTCTCCCGATTATATCAATGATGATATAATCGGTTTTTATTTCTTCTCCCAATAATGGCTCGATTCTCTTATCTTGAAAAAGTCGAGTTACAGTTCGCAGCTCTGCGGGGTATTGAGGGATTTAGAGTGCTCTTATCTTTGTGGTCCTTCCTCCCGGGAGTTAGGAACTTGGAACCCCTAGACCCGCTCCAATACTGGCCAGAGTTTAGGCTGTTTACCGCGTGAGAGCGTGTCTCTTTGACCGACCACCGACTCTCCCATTGGCTCTGAAATCGGCAACGTCCAAAATAGTTAAACCCTATTTAGGGCTGGCTGAATAAATCTAAAAACCTTGTTAGATAAGGCTTTTAGACTTTTTTTCCCTCAAAAAGTGCCGACCCTTACAGTGATCGGGGGTAAAATTCCAGGACTTTTTCCCTGAAAATTAGATAACTGACTACCTCAAAATCGGTAAAACCCTACACCCCACACCCCACACCCACGAAAAACTTTTTCAGCAGACCCTATTTAGAATGGGAGTTACCGGAAAATTTAGCGGCTTTTCTCCTCAAGACTTAAATTAATCGTGCCGCGGGGGTTTATTGGTCGCAGAACCCGCCGGAGCGACCTTGGAGGTGGGGGGGATACCTTTGAGGGAAATGAGCGTATTCATCACCGTTTTTGCCACGGGAGCGGCCACAGTGGAGCCAAAAGTATTCGCACCCTTGGGTTCATCCACCACCACCAAAACCACATAACGGGGCGATTCGATCGGTAAAATCGCCACAAAACTGGTAATTTTGGCGTTAGGTAGATAACCCCCCGTCGGACTAGCTTTTTGTGCGGTTCCCGTTTTGCCTCCGATGCGATAACCGGGGATTTGGGCTGCTACCCCCGTCCCCTTGCTAACGACGGTTTCCATCATTTCCACCACTTGCCGGGCCACGGTGGGAGAAAAGACTTTTTTGCTGGGATAATCGGGCCGCCAGTGCAAACGGCCGCGGTCGTCGGCTAATCCTTTGATCACATGGGGAGTCACCAGGGTGCCACCATTGGCCAGCGCACCGTGCAATTGTACTAATTTTAAAGGCGTTAGGGATAAACCTTGACCAAAGGAAGCGGTGGCCGATTCAATGGCATTATCCAGAAATTCTGGTTCGGGTTTGAGATATCCTGCCACTTCTCCGGGTAAATCTACACCAACCCTTTGATTTATTTTCAATCCTAATAAACTTTTATAGAAATCAACTCGCCTCATTTTTTGGGCAATTTGTACCATAGCCACGTTACTAGAGGTTTGCAGAACTTGGGCCATATCTAGCGCCCCATTACCCTGTTTAGAGGCATTTTTAATCGTCCAGGGACCGACAGTAATTGCCCCCGGATCATTGACTACCGTATTAGCTTTAATTGCCCCCGCTTCCATGGCCAGGGCGATAATAATTGGTTTAAAAGTTGACCCCGGTTCGTACTGATCGGCTACGGTCCAATTTTTAAATAGAGCCACATTGGCTTTATAGTATTCATTGGGGTTAAAAGTTGGCTCACAAACTAGGGCTAAAAGAGAACCATCAAGGGAGTCCATAACGATGACAGCCCCCCGTTTAGCATTAAATTTCTTTAGCTGTTCCCGCAAGGCCGTCCGGGCTGCTCTTTGTAGTTTTAAATCGAGGGTTACTTCTAACTGTAATTCATCAAATTGAAAGATACCATCGGGAACAAAAGCCGGTAAAATTCGCCCGTCTCCCATGCGTCTTGTATTGACAGAAAAAGGATCTCTTTCTAATAACTGACTGGAACCTCTCTCTAATCCTGCCTGGCCACGATGTTCTTTATCTACATAGCCAATCACGTCGGCTGCCACATCGTCTTGGGGATAATAACGAGCGTATTTTTCCTCTAATTCTACACCATCAAGAGATAATTGTTTTAAGCCCCTAGCCACGGATTCGGTTAATTGATTGGCTAAACGAATTCCTGTTTCTTTTTCTTTAAATCTTTGAATCAGTTGATTAGTAGGAATATTTAATAAAGGAGCTAATTTATCAGCCACTTCTGCCGGGGGAATAGCAAACAGTTTTGGGTGTACATAAAGAGTATAAATCAAGCGATCAGTCGCTAAAACATTACCATTACTATCGACGATCGCCCGCCGGGGAATATAGGGTCTAATACTGGTAGTTTGCTGTTGTCTGGCTCTTTTTTGTAATTCCTGTGCTTGTACTATTTGCAATTGGTACAAGCGCCAAGCTAAACCCACAATACCCATGACTAAAACCAACCACACCGCCATCAATCGCCCGTTACTCACAGGCATTTTTTTTGACTGTTGTTGCCGTTTTTTGTCGTTTAAATAGGACTTTCTGTCCCGAATCCTGCCCGAGGGCGATCGAGTTTCTTTGCTTCTAAATTGGGGTCTTTTTGTGTCAGTCATGAGCAGTATCTTTCAGTTATCAGTAAACAGTGATCAGTGATCAGTAAACAGTGATCAGTAAACAGAGTAATCAGTGATCAGTAAAAAGACAGTAGGAAACTTCTATTTAATACTGCACACTTAAAAACTCACATCTGATAACTTTTAACTTACCCACTGATAACTGATAACTGATAACTGTTAATAGGCACTTCTGGGTTGAGAATTGACGGTAGATTGGGATTGAGAAGCGGGATACTGTTTCAGGTTAGGAGCAGATTTACGCTGTAAAAAGATAGTTTGGAAGGGTTGGGGATGAGTTAATCCGGTTTCGGGTTTTTCTGCTTGTTCAGCTAGTTGATGTTTAAGGGTTTCATTGGTAGCCAAAAGATTGCGCTCGTGACGTTGCAGTGTTTCCAGTTTACCAAATTCTTTGTCCCAAACCTTGGGAATATATACCGTCCAAGCATATATTCCCAGAGTCGAACCCAACAGACAAAAAGTAATCACAGCTACTATTCTTTCTAGGAGGCAAAGGAAACGTAATTGACGCGAGGCTAATTGTTTTTGTGTTGGGGCCACGGGAACTCTCACCACCGATTTAGTCGTCGGTTTTAATGTTGGGGTCGTCTGATTTACTGCTGACTGGGGACGAGGCTGACTGCCTTGGCTTTTTGGGCGAGAAACGGGAAGGGGAATATAAGAATTATGGGCAGCAGACATGATTTTCTCTCAACATTTCTAGCTAGTGGTCGTTGTCAAAAATTAAGTTTCTAAAATTAGGAGTCGGTCATCAGTAGTCAGTCGGAAATATTTAATTGATCACTGTCGCCTTTTTTCCTTTTTTCTTTTTACCTTAAAATCACTGTTCTAGCTCTAGACGTAAACGATATAAGATAGTTTGCGGATGAACTTGAGCGAGAATTTGATTAATCACCGTACTCGGTCCAGATGCCCCCCAACTACAACCGCGTTCTAGATAGATTTTAGCGGCTTTCCCGATGATATAGGTTCCATAAGCAGCAATTGCTCCCTGTAGGAGAGCGGTGCTACCGTAGAGAGTTAAAGAGGTGGGATTTTCAAAAATACTCGCCGCTGCCGCTGCCGTTTTGCCCAAACCGATAATCACAGTGCTGAGGATTTCCCCCACCAGCAACCCCCCACTGCTCAAAAGTAGAGTCCGCCAGAGTTGACCAGCTTGGTGACTGGTAATTGGCAGGCCGTACAAACGAGCTAAAGCCCGAACTAGAGTCAAATCGACGATTGAAGCCCCTAGTAGGTCTAAAATAGCGATCGGATTGGCCGCAATCGCTAAAGCCTTATATTTTGCGTATTGCCAGATAATTTCCTCCGCTTGACTGTCCCGGAGTTCCAGGGTTTTTCTAGCGATATTTTCCTCCGCTTCTTGCCCTTGCACTAAAGCATTTAAGGCCAGCAGCGATCGCCCTTCCCGATTTAAAATCGTTAAGAGTTTATCTTGCAGCTCCTCAATTTGGGGGGGAGGGGTTTCCCACTCAGTCACCACGCTCCCATCGGGGTATTCCACCCGGACGGGAATCGGTTGCGGTTCGGCGGCTACCATAACTATCTCATCGCTAGTTAACAAATCTTCTAACGTTTTTTCGTCTCGATTGGTTCCTAATCTCTGTAACTGCTGAAAAATCTGACGGCGATCAGCTTCTGGATAGAGATCAATCTTATTAAACACCAAAATAATCGGTTTTTTCGCCTGGCGCAATTCTTCTAAGGCCTCGTATTCGGTGCGGGTAATATCCCCGGCGACGATAAATAAAATCAAATCGGCACTTTTAGCGACTTCTCTGGCCATATTCGCCCGCGCTTCCCCTTCAATCTCATCCAATCCGGGGGTATCGATTAATTCTATCTGAATTTTACCCGTGGCTGGTATCCAACGCACTGATCGCGGCCAGCGTGTCACCCCGTGCAGGGGGCCAGTTGTCAGGACTTTTTGACCGACTAAAGCGTTTACCACCGAGGATTTACCGCGACTGACTAACCCGAAGGCTGCCACCCGAATCACCGTTTCATCCAGTTTATCCAAGGCCGATTTTAAGGACTGCAAATCCTGTTTAACGGCGGCCTGAAGTTGGGGATCGGGGGGATAATTCCAATGGCGGCGAAAACTGGCATACCAAGTTAAGGCCTGTTGTAAACTAGCCTTAGCCTGATTGTAATGAGTTTCCTCGAGGGATGGGGTCTTGGTCACGGTTGATTTTTTAACTGTTTATTGATGCTGCTGCCTTTATTGTAGAGTTTCGGGGCGGTAACTGAGATGAGGTTATCTGGGGCCAGGGGAAGACTTTTCAGTAATCAGTGAAAAGAAATTAGCGAAGTTTTCCACTAAAACCCTAACACCTAACATCCTACTCCGCCAATCCCAATTGGCCCAATAGCTGAAGGATAGTTTTTCCGGTTACGGGATCTCGCCAATCGGGGGCAATTTCTGCCAGGGGAAGCAGCACAAAGGCCCTTTCTCGGCAGCGGGGATGGGGTATCTGTAATTCGGGTGTTTCTAAGATCAGGTCCTCATAAAATATTAAGTCTAAATCGAGGGTACGCGGTCCCCATCTTTCCCGTCGGACTCTCCCGAATAACTGCTCGATTTCTAATAATTTATGCAGTAAATCTAAGGGCGATAAATCCACTTGCACAATGGCGCCACCGTTGAGATAATCCGGCTGAGGCAGCCCGACGGCCTCGGTTTGATACCATTGGGAATGAGCTTCTAGTTTAATTCCTTTGACTCGCTCTAATTCCCCTAAAGCTTGCCCTAAAATTGTCGCTGAATCTCCTAAATTACTGCCCAGAGCGATCGCTGCCCGTTTCATCCACATCCTTCCTCAACAATAATCTCGGCTAATTCCCCCGTCGCTCCCAAAGATTTACCTAAAAATATATTGACATTTGGATGCTTTTGTGATAGTTCAAAAACTTGGGCTTCGATCGCATCCGTAATTCCACCAGCAAAGAGGAAATAGGGCAGTATAGCGATTTTTTGGCTACCTTGAGCGATTAAACTCTCGATTTGTTGGGATAAACTCGGTTCTATCGACCAATAAGCTGTAATTGCTCCAAAAAACGCCGCTAGATTCTCCACTTCCCGATTACCCCCGGAGCGACGACTACCGTGGGACAGTAAAATGCGATCTTGGGGGCTTAAATCGGCAAATTGTCGGGATAACAGCGATTGTATGCCCTGATAACTGCCTAAATGGGGCTTTAACTCTAGCTTAATTGGCGATCGCACTTTGGCCACGGCCGCGGGAATATCTTCTTTAACGTGAACCCCCGACAGGAGAAACAGGGGGATAATCTGCAACCGGTTACATCCTTGGCTTTGTGCTTGTTGGGCAAAAGCTTCTATTTGTTGATGGAGCGGTGTTATCGCTAATTCTAGGGCGGCAGTCCCTACTAATACCCGATTATCTGCTTCTAGAACCGCTAGAGATGGGCTAAACTCCGATTTACTCCCTAATCTTTCGGCGGGTTGACTGATTTTTTCTTGAACTAAGGCTGCTAATTGCGTCACCGCCATGGCTGGACGCGGATCGCGACTACCGTGGAAAACCAATAAATAGGCTGAGGAGGTCTTCAAAGAAATCTTGCCAAAATAGTTTAGTTTTTAGCCTAATACATTTTCTCTCCCTTTAGGCATAAATGCCCCTGATATTCTCGATTTAGCTGGTAAGCGGGAAAACGTCCCCATTGGTGGGAAGTGCTACCATTTTACGCGATGTAAAGTGTGAGCAAATCGGCCCGCCGGCTTGAGTTAGTCTAGATATTGAGGTATAATTGCTGTTGACAGAAACTGTCATAGGTATATTTGTATTATGCGGGTAATTAGCCGTCGAATACTTCGCGATTTCTGTATGACCAACGCTAATTCCTGCGAGTCTCTCTATGATTGGTATAGAGTTGCTAGTAGAGCGGCATGGCAAAATCTCATCGATGTGCAAGCCACTTATAAAAGTGCTGAATCTGTTGGTAATTTCACTGTTTTTAACATTAAAGGAAATCACTATCGTCTAATTGTAGATCTAGTTTATAACCGACAGACTATCTATATTAAATATATTCTTACCCACGCCGAGTACGATAAAGGAAATTGGAAATATGATGCTTACTTTTAATTCTAAAACCTATGGAGAATTACTCGCTCACTATCAACTAAAAGCAATCACCACAGAGGTGGAAAACGAGCGAGTGATCGCAATTGCTCAAGAGTTGGAACATCGCTCGGAACTTAGTTTAGAGGAGGAGGCTTTACTGGAGTTATTGATTAGTTTGATCGAAAGGTTCGAGGCGGATAATTATCCAATTCCTGACAGAAATCCTTTAGCAACCTTACAGCATCTGATAGAAGCTAACGAGATAGAATATCCAGAGCTAATTACTATTTTAGGTTCCCCTGATGCGGTGGAGCAAATAATTAATGGACAACGAAGCATCAATCAGTCAGAAGCCAGGTCTTTGGGAGCATATTTTCGGGTTGATGCCAGTTTATTTACTTAATAAGTACCTAAGCAAAATTAATTACACATCTCAAGGGAAATTGATTTGACACGACTACTTAACAAATTATTGCGATAGCTTGCCATTAACTAATTTTCAGCGATAATCTAAAGTCAGAGTCTATCGGGAGATAAGATCATGAACCTTCGTCTAGTTCTATTTTCAGGCCTAGTAACGGCTTTAGTTGGTGCTGGTATCGGTTATGGCATTAGCCGCATTGAACGCAATCCCAGCCAAGTCAACTATAGAAATCCCCATCACTATCAAATCATCTATGGACGTTATTTTGCCGGTGCTGGGGCAGCCCTGGGCTTCTGTGTGGGTGCGGGTTTACAAATGGTCAAAGAACTCAAAGAAGAAAGAGACAGAGAAATGGGCATCCTAGATGATGGGTCAGAATTCTAGTCTTTTGGGGCTAATTCCTCAAGAATGATGAATTGAACGTGATTAATCGCTAAATCGCCGATGGGAACTTGGGTTTTTAACACCGGTTGTCCTTCACTGAGCATTCGTTCAAAGGGGATATCTTTGGCAATTTCCGTGTGATACCAAGCTAAACCCATAAAGAAACGATTGGGATAGGGACCGCCTTCAAAAATATCATCGGGATTGGACTCCATGGGAACCCAACCGATAGAGGGAAGATAAAATTCCATCCAGACGTGATTGTAATCTGGTTCGAGGGGTAAATTACGTTCGAGGGGATGGGGTGGGCATTTATAACGTCCTACCGTGCGACAAGCAATACCATTGAGACGACACAAAGCCAATAATAAACCGACATATTCCCCACAGGAACCGACTCCGCGCCGCAGGGCAATATCAGGGGTGTCGATGTTGGGTTTGATACCGTAGGAAAGCTGATCATAGACGTAATTACGAATACTATAAACTTTTCGGAGCAGATTGGTTTCCCGACCGGTCGCTTCTTCGGCAGCATTGAGGATAATTTCTGTACTCATGGCCAAATCATCATTATCGATCAAATAGCGATCGGGAAAATCGGCGGGTAAGGTGGGTAAATCTTCGCAATCTTGGGGGGTAATTTGGTATTTAATACCCCATACTTCTAATACGACTTTCCAACCAAAAATATGACGTTGTTTGCCGGTTATTTGCTCGAACTTAAATACTGCTACCCGCTGCCCGTCCTGAATTTCTTCAATAAAAGGCAATCCCACCGCTTCGACGCTGCGAATTTTTTGCCGCGGTGTTTCTAAGGGTAAAGCGATGCGCCATTCCACATTTTTGAGTTCGATATTATAGAGGGGTTCTAATTCCTCGACGTAGGATAATTCAATCAGATAACCGTTAGAAAGGGTGTATTTTTTAGCGGGATCGTAGTGAAAATATAGAGGATGGACAAAAGTACGCGGACGATAACTAAGTTCGTGAACTTGTTCAGAATTGGGATTATCGCGGATACAGGGTTCTTGGAAAGCATAGGCCACATATAATATATCCTTGCCACTGTTAGCATCGCGATAAAATGCTAATCCCGTCGGCGATTCAAAAGGAGTTATCATGCTAAAAAGCTGTTCTCCCGTGGCGCGATCAAGACAGTAAACCGTTTGTTCTAGGGTATCCGTTAGCCAAAGTTCTTCCCCGCGAATGGTGATATTTTCGATGCCGATACCCGGCGCGTACAAACGAGTAATTTCCTGTCCCGATTGGCGATCAAATATAAAGATTTGTCCAGAACGTTGACAAGTGACATAAATTGTGTTACCAGTTACGGCGACTCCGTTAGCGGTGTAGGGAAGACGGGTGAAAAATTTCGGGGTAAAATCTTCGAGAGTGCAGCAGTAGAGATTTTCGCGAGTGGTAAACCAGAGGTGATTTTGATCATCGATTGCCAATCCCGTCGTCCCGACGAATTCCTGCCAGCGATGGGAATTAAGTACGCTTGTATGACCAGTATCGAGGGCAATTTGGTATAAATAGCCGTTTTTTGCGTCGATAGCGATTAATTTGTCATCTTGAAATACAATTCCGTGCAGGGCTGTGGCGCTAATCGGGCGAATCGTTTGACGATGGGAGGGAAGACTGGCAGGATCGAAAATCATAGGAGGAAACGAAAAGGGAGAGCGTTTTTAGGTGAATAAAACAGCAATTCTCCCCACGATAGCAAATTTTCTCGCCCTTGAATGCTCGTAATGAACTGCAATCCCGAAAAAAATGTCAAGAATTGTCACCTATAGTCCCTCTCATACCCTTGTACCTACCTACGAGTGTTTCAATCGTTGCAGTTATTGTAATTTTCGCAGGGATTTAGGCACTGATGGCTGGTTAAGTTTGGAAAAAGCCAAAGAGATTTTAACTGCTTTGCAGGGTTCGGAAATTACGGAAATTTTAATTCTTAGCGGCGAAGTTCATCCTTTAGCAGCCAATCGAGAGTTATGGTTTCGGCATATTTATAATTTGGGAGAATTGGCTTTAAATATGGGTTTTTATCCCCATACCAATGCGGGGATTTTAACTTTTGCTGAGATGGAAAAACTGAAAAATGTCAATCTATCTATGGGTATAATGTTAGAACAAATGACAGTGACTTTATTAAATACTGTCCATCGTCATGCCCCTAGTAAAGTGCCATCCCTGCGCTTAGAACAGTTACAATGGGCGGGAGAATTAGCAATTCCTTTTACCACGGGGTTATTATTAGGAATTGGTGAAACAGAATGCGATCGCTTAGTGACCTTAGAAACTATTGCCACTATTCATCAACGTTGGGGACATATTCAAGAAGTGATCCTACAACCCTACAATCCGGGTAAAAGAGAACAGTGGCAAAATAACCCTTTTGATCTGCAAAAATTACCCGATCTGGTTAGACAAGCTAGGGAAATTTTGCCCCCAGATATTGTCATTCAAATTCCCCCGAATTTAGTACCCGATCCTCTTTTTCTCTTGGATTGTTTAGCTGCAGGAGCGCGGGATTTAGGCGGTATTGGCCTTATCGATGAAGTTAATCCCGATTACCTCCATTTACACCCCGATAAATTAAAGGAATTTTTAGCAGTTTATGGCTGGGAATTAAAGCCACGCCTACCGGTTTATCAGTAAACATTAATCAGGGAAAAGATAGCACTGTTAATGCCATTTAACACGCCTTACTTAATACCCCTTAATTGATTATTATTCATTCTTAATTCTCCTGACGACCGACGACCGACTCCTAACCCTAACAACAATTTTTGATTTTTACCAGAGGTCTTATGATTCCATCAAGCGAGCGCTACTGGCTCAAAAATGCCCATATTCCCGTTTCCCTCCTAGAAAATGAGGGTTTTTCTCCCCAAACCGCCGAGGGATTAACCTTAGTTAATCTGGAAATTAATGACGGTAACATTAATCGCATCACCTCAACCATCCCCCCCGAAGATAATATTCCCGTTATTGACCTCAAAAAAAAGATTGTTTTTCCTTGTTTTATCGATATGCACACCCATCTCGATAAAGGTCATAGTTGGCATCGTTGTCCTAACCATGATGGCACTTTTGACAGTGCCTTAAAAATGGCCCTAGAGGATTCCCGACGGGAGTGGCGCTTAGAGGATGTGTATCGTCGCATGGAATTCGGCGTTAAATGCAGTTATGCCCACGGAACCGCCGCTATTCGCACCCATATCGACTCTTTTGGTCAACAGGCACAGATTAGCTTAACTGCTTTGGGAGAATTGCAACGACAATGGGCCGGTAAAATCACCCTGCAAGCGGTTTCTCTAGTTTCCCTTGACTACTATCAAACCTCCGAGGGAGCGGCCTTAGCCGATAAAATAGCCGAATTTGGGGGCATATTAGGGGGAGTAGCCTACACAAATCCCGATTTACAGGCACAAATTGATATTACCTTCAAATTAGCCCAAGAAAGGGGTTTAAATCTCGATTTTCATCTGGATGAAAACGGCGATTCCGATTCTACCTGTTTAGCAGCGATCGCGCGTACTGCTATCAAAGAGCAATTTTCTGGACAAATCATCTGTGGTCACTGTTGCAGTTTAGCGGTACAATCCCCTGAAATAATCCAAGAAACTCTAAATTTAGTCAAAAATGCGGGCATTGCTATCGTTAGCTTGCCGATGTGCAATCTCTACCTACAGGATCGTCAAGAGGAAAAAACCCCTTTTTGGCGCGGAACAACTAAGATAAAAGAGATGAAAAAAGCGGGAATTCCGGTGGCTTTTGCCAGTGATAACTGTCGCGATCCCTTTTATGGTTTTGGGGATCACGATGGTTTAGAAGTCTTTACCCAAGCGGTGCGGATTGCCCATCTCGACACACCCTACGCTGACTGGGTAAATAGTGTCACCCTCACCCCAGCAAATCTGCTCGGATTGCCCCATTTAGGGCGCATTAAGACGGGTCTAGAGGCAAATTTGTTAATTTTTAAGGCTCGCTACTTTAGCGAGCTATTATCGCGACCACAGTGGGATCGTCTCGTGATTCGGCGCGGGTTGAGCATCGATACTACTCTCCCCGATTACCAAGAGTTAGATGATTTAGTTCTAGGAATCGAGCAAATCCTCTAGGGGTTTAACAAAAACTACCGATTCTAGGTTGATAGCACCATAAATATGGGGAAAGGTCTCTCTTTCTAGCTCTAGAGTGGCATTTTCTGGGTTAGGATGTTGGGGCTGCTCCCATTTGACCGGGGACTGCAATTGTTCAGGAGAAATGGCTAAAACCAGCAAATCTGGCTGATTTTGATAAAAAGCGGCCACAACTTTCGGAATTTGTTCTAAGGTGGAGCAATGGATAAATCCCTCATTTTTTAGGGAATACGCCCGATATTCCCCCATTTCACGAGCTATTTGCCAACCTCTTTCTGTAGTGATGTGATAGATCATCGGTTCGCCTCCTACTGTCACTTTATCCCTAATTTTAGGATATAGCCTGAAGCTGTCAGCGGCCCTCAATTCTCTTAAACTAGAGGTCAGGGAATAAAGACAAGAAATTTGTCCGACCAATTAAGTAGGTAGGCGTTAAAAGTTGTCAGACACCCCCCTTATCAAGGGGGGCAGGGGGGATCCCCCCGCCTATCGGCACCACCCTTATCAAGGGGGGCAGGGGGGATCGAACCTAAAATCCATTTTTAATTTAATTATAACCAGCTACTTACCAGAAAAAAATTGCCGATAATGGCCTCAAAATCTCTTGATAGTCTCCTTTTACCTGATATTAACCTTTTCCCCTTAAAATGAGCTTACCGAGGCAATAACTGCAAAAATCTATGCTAGATAAAATATTTACTCCCAATCCCTACGCTGAAAAACCCGCTCCTCTGCGTCCTCGCAAGGGGGTAATTATCGGTGTTGGTCAGGTGGGGATGGCCTGCGCTTACTCGATGTTAATTCAAGACTGTTTTGATGAATTAATTCTGCAAGATATCGCCACGGATAAAGTCGAAGGGGAAGTGATGGATTTAAGGCACGGAATGCCTTTTATTGAACCCACAGACTTGAAAATGGGAACCGTGGCCGATGTGGGACAAAATGCCGATGTGGTGATTATTACTGCCGGGGCCGCCCAAAAAGAGGGAGAAACCAGATTACATCTCCTTGAACGAAATGTGGCGATTTTTCGCCGTATTCTTGCGGATGTGGCTGTTTACTGCCCCAGTGCTTTAATTTTGGTGGTGAGTAATCCCGTCGATATCATGACCTATGTTACCTTGAAAATAACCCATTTTCCGCCTTCTAGGGTGATTGGTTCGGGTACGGTGCTAGATTCTGCCCGTTTACGCTCTCTTTTATCCACCCAACTCCATGTAGATGCGCGTAACGTCCACGCTTATATTATCGGTGAACACGGGGATAGTGAGCTTGCTGTCTGGAGTTCGGCCAATATCGGAGGAGCAAGGTTACTCGAAGGAGATTGGCAGGATTTAAGCGCAACCGACCAAGAAAGCTTAACAGAAATTTTTCTTCAGGTTAAAAACGCCGCCTATGAAATTATCAAACGCAAGGGTTATACTAGCTATGCGATCGGTTTAGCTACCACGGATATCGTTAAAGCGATTTTACGTTCCCAAGAAAGAATTCTGACTATTAGCACTCTCCTCGATGGTCAATACGGTCTCAAAGATGTGTGTTTAAGTATTCCCTCGGTGGTTAACGAGAAAGGAGTGATTAAAACCCTGAATCTTGCTCTTAGTCCCAGAGAAATGGAACAGTTACATAATTCGGCCAAAATTATGCGCGATTTAATCGATCAACTCAAAATTTAACTTAGGGTTGGCTGAATAAATCTAAAAACATTGTTGGCTAAGATTTTTAGATTTTTTTGCCCTGAAAAAGTGCCGAACATAAGAGCGATCGAGGGGAAATTTTAGGCACTTTTTCCCCGAAAATTAGGTAATTGTGGGGTGGACTGAAGAAATTAGTGCTAGACTTCCCGAAAAGTCTATTTTATTGCAGCTTGTTGTTAGGGATATGCTCTGGCTAATACGCTTTTGGTTATGATATGGGGAAAAGTTCCGGCGATGGCCCTAAAATGGGGTGATATGCCGAGAGTTTTTACATATCGTTACTCTCAGGAGTGTTATAGAGAAAATTTCTGTATAATTAATAGTTAGATTGCCTAGCCTTTCAGTGGCGCGATAATCGTAGAATTATTTTTAGGGCGATTAAGTTTAGGAGGTTAATTAGCACGCATGAAGGTACTCAATGAAATCAGTCGCGGTGGCTTTGGTCGGGTTGAGAGAGTTAAATTAGGCGAAGCAACTATTGCCGCACGAAAAGTATTTGATCCCGTCCCTGATATTTTGGCTGCGGCTGATATACCAAAATTAAAGAAGCGATTTCAGAGGGAGGTTCAAGTTCAGTCATTACTCAGTAGTGATTACTTTATGAAAGTTCTTGATTTTGATCTCGAAACCGAAACTCCTTGGTTTATTATGCCCCTTGCTGATCGAAACTTTTGGCAGGAGATACAGGAGGCCCGCAGTGGTGAGACTATTCCTCTATCAGCTTTATCAGATATTCTCAACGCCCTAGAAGAACTTCATTTTCTTGGTTACGTTCACCGCGATCTTAAGCCTCAAAATATTCTTTTTCATCAACAACGTTGGAAAATCTCAGATTTTGGCTTAGTTCTTCCTGTAACTAACGCTACAACTAAACTGACATCTGTTGATTCATCTTGGGGAACCGCACATTATTGCGCTCCAGAACAAGTCAAAGATTTCCGCAATGCAACACCTAGCGTGGATATCTATGCTTTTGGGTGCATATTGCATGATCTATTTGTTGGTTCTCCTCGTGTACCGTATCAAAGATATACAAGTCATGGTCCTATTGGAATGATCATTGAGAAGTGTACTGAATTTGATCCTAAAAAGCGATTCAAAAACATTTCAGCACTTCGCGGCGCACTTCTCAAGATCTTATCAGAGCCTCAAAATCTTACTCCTAGCCCTAGTGCTACAGAATGGGTAGAAAAACTGCAAGATCTCTCTGATTGGAATAGCGAGGTATTAGAAAGTTTTGCAAGATTTATAAAGACAACACAAGATGAGTCTGATTTATGGGTTGTATGTCAAGCGATTGATGAAGACGTATTAAAAAAGCTAAATTCTATTGATGAAGAACTCTGGCAAGTGATAGCGATAGCATATTGTGATTGGGCGACAGGTTCCTTTGGTTTTGATTACTGTGATGTAATTATCGGACGATTAGAAGTGATTTTTAAATTGGGTAATCTTGATTCCAAATCATCTGCTGCTCTGGCAAGTGCTATTTTAGGATGGTCGCATAATCGTTGGTTTGTCATGGAGCAAGTGATGCGTATATTAAATTCAAATTTAAATGATTTAACGGCGCAACGTATTGCAATAGAAATACAGGTTGAAGGATTACAAGATAAATTCATAGCCTGTGCAAAAGTAATTAACCGAAGTATAGACAACTATCATCCTCAAATTGCTGAGGTTTTGATTGAGTATGAGCGCGATCGCCGCTCTGGTTGTTAATGAAATCTAACACACCTCTTTTTTCTCCAGTCAAACTATTTTTGACTAATCTCGAATGCTAAGTCGTATCTGTAAAAACAGACATCAAAGGCAAGAAAGAAGTTCATCTGTCCTAGTATTAGCGGCGCATATTTATCTTGTGTCCAAGCAAAGGCTAAATCTACGGTGGGGAATTGCTCAACAGTAGCTTTAACAACCAATGCACGAGCTTCAAATCTAGCTAAATTACCTCCTAATGGCAGAGATAGCCTTTGGTTTTCCCAGACTGCACCTAAAGCTAAACCCATTTCATAGGGCAACACATTAACACTAGAGCCAGTATCCAAGAGACCCGAAACATTCAAGGATTGACTTTGATAAGTTAATGTCAATGGTAAATAAGGAAGCGCACTTAATGCCCCAAGACTAGAATCTACCTCGGTGAAAGCAAATCTTACCTTATTAGCCATGAGTCAATTCTTGTTTCTCTTTTAATGCTTGAGCAAGAATGGCGGCAGCCTCAAAAGAGTCATGTAAACCTTGTCTAGGGAGATCATCTTGAATAGACATCGGTACAATACCAGAATCCTTGAGCAACTCGGCTACAAGAAAGTTAAGTAATAAGAGCTTATCGGAGTAAGACAATTGCTTTAGCAGGGGCGCAAATTGAGTAGTTGTCAGCATGGATTCAAGAAAGTTACGGATTTTGACTTTCTGCACTTTGTCTGAGTATAACACCACCTTTGCGCTAATCCCTGCCCCAAAAGCAGGCTAACTTTGCTGTTAGACAGAAATCCCAGAAATGTTCAATCTAATCTTTATAGTTCTTCGGTTTGTGTTAGGCCATGGACGGGGTTATAAAGGGCGATTTTTGTCAATCAATTAAGTCTCTGGCCAGATGAGGATTTATTGCGATCGCATTTCCTCTATTGCGATGCCGAAGGCACTGCGTAGCAGTACGCCGCTCTGGTAGTTAATGAAATCTAACACACCTCTTTTTTCTCTAGTCAAACTATTTTTGACTAATCTCAAATGCTAAGTCGTATCTGGCTCTCCCAGGTTTGGTGGGTAAAATGTATTCTAAGATACATTCCTCCTAGCGAGGGGGTGGAACGAACCACAAAGACACAAAGGACACAAAGATCGATCATATAGTAAGTTAAACTTATCACACAGAACCTAGAAGAGCCCGTATCTGTAAAAACAAACATCAAAGGCAAGAAAAAAGTTCATCTGTCCTAACGTTTGCAGAAAAGGTTTTTATACCATTTCTCTAAATGAAAACTACACATCGAATTTAAATCCCCCTTTAAGTTCCCCTTTTTAAGGGGGATTTGGGGGGATTAAACTTCTGTAGTCAGATTTTGGAGAATTGGTATAAGATGATAAAACTCCCAATCGAACTTTCAAAATCCACTCTCCACTCCCCACTCCCCGATACTTTTTAAACAGCATTTAAGACCATCACCATCCCTAAATATTTGCTCCGATTTTTTATAGTAAAGTTATACTATTAAGGAAGCAAAGACGAAATTCTAGGGTTAAGCAATGGTTAGACAACTCGACGACAGCCCGAAAACCACAATCGTCTATCCCGATAGCGATGGTAAACCGATGGCCGACAATACAAGACAATTTCGCTGGATTACGACGATTAAAGCGAATTTAGACTGGTTATTTGCCAATGATGCCGATGTTTTTGTCGCCGGTGATTTACTCTGGTATCCCGTGGAGGGAGATAATAAGACTCGACAAGCACCCGATGTGATGGTAGCTTTCGGCAGACCAAAAGGCGAAAGAGGTTCCTATCAACAGTGGAAAGAGAACAATATCCCCCCACAAGTGGTTTTTGAAATTCTCTCTCCGGGTAATACCCAAACGGAAATGACCAGAAAACTACTGTTTTATGACCGTTATGGTGTGGAAGAATACTACATTTATAATCCCGATAAAAATGATTTGGGTGGCTGTATTCGTCGGGAAAATCGGCTCGAAAGTCTGGAAAATCTCGATAATTGGGTCAGTCCTCGCTTGGGCATTCGTTTTCAATTAGCCCAACCAGAGTTACTGTTGTATTATCCCGATGGTCAACTTTTCACCAGTTACAACCAAGAACGACAACGGGCCGAAACGGAACGACAACGGGCCGAAACGGAACGGCAACGGGCGGAAGCGGAACGGCAACGGGCCGAACGATTGGCGGCAAAACTGCGGGAGTTAAATATTAATCCCGAAGAAACTTAAAAAAATTATCGATCGGCTCAATCGATCGAGATAGTCTCGCTACAATGAAAGTAGATAAATATCAAGTCCACTAGCTAGAGTCGGAACGGTAAGCCCAGAAAAAATGCGCTAGGGCAGGGCTGACTAAATCGACGAAGCAATCGCTAAATAGGATTAATTTCCGTCCAATTCTCCCCAATCCTGAACAGGAGAGGCAGAACCGAAGAATTTCTATAAAATTTCGGTAAGGGTGGAAAGATCAAGTAAGTTAGCGTTAGGGCTTAATCTTCGCCACGGAAAGGTAGAACTATGACAGTTTGTGAATATCGTCCAGGTTTAGAAGGAATTCCCGCCGCCCAGTCCAGTATCAGCTTTGTGGATGGGCAAAAGGGAATCTTGGAGTATCGGGGCATTCGGATTGAGGAACTCGCCGAAAAAAGTACCTTCCTCGAAACCGCCTATCTCCTTATCTGGGGTGCTCTGCCCACGGGGGCGGAACTGGAAGAATTTGCCGATGAAATCCGTTATCATCGACGCATCAAGTACCGTATCGAAGACATGATGAAATGCTTCCCCGAAAAAGGCCATCCCATGGATGCGCTACAAACTTCGGCAGCGGCTTTGGGTTTATACTATGCCAGGCGGGCCCTGGATAATCCCGACTATATCCGTCAGGCAGTAGTCCGGCTATTAGCGAAAATCCCGACTATGGTGGCGGCGTTTCAATTGATTCGCAAAGGTAATCACCCCATTCAGCCCAACGATAGTCTTGATTATGCGGCCAATTTCCTCTATATGTTGACGGAAAAACGACCGACGGATTTAGCGGCGAAAGTTTTCGATGTCTGTTTGACTCTCCACGCCGAACATACCATGAATGCCTCGACTTTTTCGGCCATGGTGACGGCTTCCACTTTAACCGACCCCTACGGTGTCATCGCTTCAGCAGTGGGAACTCTCGCCGGCCCCCTCCACGGTGGGGCAAACGAGGAAGTATTGTTAATGTTAGAGGAAATCGGTTCCGTGGCTAATGTTCGTCCCTATGTGGAAAAATGTATCGCCAACAAACAAAAAGTTATGGGTTTTGGACACCGGGTATATAAAGTTAAGGATCCCCGGGCGACGATTTTACAAAACCTAGCCGAACAATTATTCGCGGAATTAGGTTCCGATGAATACTACGATATCGCCCTAGAATTAGAACAAGCAGTGGTGGATATCTACGGCGAAAAAGGTATCTATGCTAATGTGGATTTCTATTCGGGATTGGTTTATCGGAAATTAGGCATTCCCAATGATTTATTTACCCCGATTTTTGCCATCTCCCGGGTGGCCGGTTGGTTGGCCCACTGGAAAGAACAATTAAATGCTAACCGCATTTTCCGTCCCACCCAAATCTATACCGGACAACACGAAGTCCCCTATACACCGATCGAACAACGTTCTTAGATTTTATCTCCCATTCTTGAATGGAAACACGGTTTCTCGCCTTTGTCAATCTTTCCTAGGCGAGATTTTTTGTCTCATTTCCTGTTATATTGATGGGGCAAGGAAACAGTCCATCGGCTTTCAGCTTGGTCAGTTTCGGTGTATATAGCAAGACAAGGTCTTTACTTCTAAATAGTCGGACAGAAAAATATTAAAGATTATGGTGAAATTTTGGCGCAGATTAACGGTATTTTTAATTTCTTGTTTATTGCTGATTTCCCTAACTGCTTGTGGTGATCAAATTAGACGCAATCAAGTGGTCATATCGGTATTAAGTGACCCAAAAACCTTTAATGCTGTTTTATCGGCCGAATCCCCGAATATTTTTGGTTTAACCTACGAAGGACTATTAACAGAAAACCCCATTACTGGCAAAAAAGAACCAGTCTTGGCAGAATCTTGGACAATTTCCGATGATAATTTGAACATTATTTTTACTATGAGAGAGGGTTTAAAATGGTCGGATGGTCAACCCTTAACCGTTGATGATGTGGTTTTTACCTATAAAGATTTATATCTAAATCCTGATATTCCCAACAACTACCGCGATAGTTTAAGAATAGGATTAAAAAAAGAATTTCCAGTTATCACTAAACTAGATAATCGCCGAATCGAATTTAAACTACCCGAAGCTTTTGCCCCTTTTTTAGATGCTGTCAGTTCACCGATTTTACCTAAACACGCTTTAGAAAAAACTATTCAGAAAAAAAGCCCCGATGGTAGGTTAGAATTTCTCTCCACTTGGGGGTTAGATACTCCTCCCGATAAAATTGTTTTTAATGGTGCTTATAAACTAAAAGAATATATCACGGGACAAAGGATTATTTTTGAGAATAACCCTTACTATTGGAAAAAAGATGCCCAGGGACAACAATTACCTCATATAACTTCAGTAATTTGGGCAATTGTTGAATCTCAGGATACAACTTTACTGCAATTTCGTTCGGGAAGTTTAGATTCTATTGGGGTAACTCCCGAATTTTTCTCCCTCTTAAAAACCGAAGAAGAAAGAGGAAATTTCACTATTTTTAACGGCGGACCTGCCTACGGAACCCAATTTATCGGTTTTAATCTCAACCAAGGCAAACGCGACGGAAAACCCCTAATAGAGCCAATTAAATCCAGGTGGTTTAATAACTTAAATTTCCGTCAAGCTATTGCCTACGGCATTAATCGTCAAAGAATGATTGATGATATTTATCGAGGGTTAGGAGAAGCACAAAATTCTTTTCTTTCTATCCAATCGCCTTTTTACGATAAAACCCTGAAAGGTTACGATTATAATCCCGAAAAAGCCAAAGAATTATTATTAGAGGCGGGATTTAAGTATAATAGTGATAATCTTTTAGTCGATGCCGATAATAATCCCGTTAGATTTAACCTGATTACTAATGCAGGTAACAAAATCCGGGAAGCTATTGGGGCGCAAATTAAAAATGATTTAGCCGCAATAGGAATTCAAGTGGATTTTCAAGCGATCGCTTTTAGTAATTTAGTTGATAAACTGAGTAATAGTCTAGATTGGGAGTCCCATATTTTAGGTTTTACTGGTGATAACGAACCCCACGCCCCTAATATTTGGTATGTAGATGGAAATCTCCACGCTTTTAACCAACAACCTCAACCCGGCAGCCCGCCGATTCAAGGCTGGCAAGCGGCGGATTGGGAGAAAAAAATCGCCTATTTATACGTCAAAGGTTCCCAAGAATTAGACTTTGAGAAGCGCAAAGTTATCTATAATGAAATTCAACAACTTCAACAGGAATACGTCCCGTTTATTTATCTAGTTAATCCCCTCGCTTTGGGGGCTGTGCGTAACTGCTTTGAAGGAATACAATTCTCCGCCTTGGGTGGTGCATTCTGGAATCTAGAAGAATTAAAGAAAACCTGTGGAGGTGTTTAATGACTCATTTTGGTTTACTCTGTCCTACAACTTCTGGACATATTTATTCTCTCCTACCTTTAGGAAAAGAATTACAAAAACGCGGTCATAAAGTTACCTGTTTTCTAACTCTTGATGGCGAAGAAATGGTGCAAGCAGCCGGGTTAGATTTTCAGGCAATTGCACCCGACAAATATCCGAAAGGCACATCAGCCAAAAATTTAGCCGAAATTGGTCAATTACGGGGAACAGCCGCCGTCCGACGCACGGTACAATTAGTAAGTGATTCTACCGCTGCCCTCTTTGAAACTATCCCTCAAGAGATGCGTCGCTTGAGAATTGATGCCCTAATTGTCGATCAAGTCTCCCCCTCAGGGGGTACAATCGCAGAAAAATTAGCTATTCCCTTTGTCAGTTTTGCTGGGGCATTGGTTTTAAATCGTGACCCGCTTATTCCGCCCTTTATGACTACTTGGGACTATAATCCCTCATTTATCGGGGTTATTCGCAATAAAATTGGCTATAAACTCCTTGACTCTCTGACTCGTCCCCTGAATGAGTTAATCAACCGGCAGCGTCAAGAATGGGGGTTAATTCCCTATCAAAACATCAATCAACGCTATTCACCCATTGCCCAAATTAGCCAACAACCTGCCGAATTCGAGTTTCCTCGGCCAAATTTACCCGCTCACTTCCACTTTACCGGCCCCTTTCACGATTCCTCCACCAGAAAAACGATTCCTTTTCCCTACGAAAAATTAACCGGACAACCCTTGATTTATGCTTCCCTCGGTACAATTCAAACTCGCCTACAATCGACCTTTAATGCGATCGCCGAAGCCTGTGCCGATTTGCCGGTACTATCTATTTTAACAAGTAATGGCAGCGATGGTTAATGTCCCTCACCCCTAACCCCTCTCCCAGAACAAACGGGAAGGGTCTTTTGATAGACTAGAGTTATGTCCCCAGAGTAAGGAGCTAGGGGCTGGAAAAGCTTAATATTTGAGATGAACCGATCGAGCCAGAATATCGTCTAGAATTAATTAACTCAAAAAATCCTGACTGAATCTACCTTTAAGCGAACTTTTCTAAAAATGATGGCTGAATTACTGAGTCTAGTTCCTGCCAAGTCCCTCGAAACCGATGTAGTGGTAGGGGAAGCGTCGGCAGTATGTCCCCTTCCTCCAGTCACGGTTAGTAATGATACCCTACTTATTTCCCTAATCGATCGCCTGCGACGTACTTTGGAAAATCACCGGGGCGAAAATCAAATTGTGGTGATGCAGGATTTCCCGGATCCCGATGCCCTTTCTAGCGCCTGGGCCTATCAAATTATCGCCGAACAGTACGATATTCACTGTGATATAGTCTATGCGGGTACTCTCTCCCATCAGGAAAATGTCGCTTTGGTAAAACTAACGGGTTTACCGGCTAAACGTTGGGGAGTCCATACCCTCAAGGATAGAGATCTTTCGGTTTATCAGGGTTGTGTTTTTGTCGATGGTCAGGGAACCAATAGTCAGTTAACCACTCTGGTTAAACAGGCAAAAATTCCCATTATTGTCGTGATCGATCATCATACCCGCCAAGGGGATCTAGACGCGGAATTTGTCGATATTCGTCCCCAAATGCGGGCAACAGCGGCGATGTTAACCCAATATATCCAAAAAGGGTTACTGAATTTTAATAGTAGCGATACCGTCCATGTTAAGTGTGCCACAGCTTTGATGCACGGATTGCGATCGGATACGAATAATTTAATGCAAGCGCAAGAGTGTGAATTTATTGCTGCTGGTTATCTCAGTCGTTTCTACGATGCCCAATTATTAAACGCTGTCCTGCAATCGGCCAGATCCCGACGGGTGATGGATGTGATTGAACGGGCTTTAAAAAACCGTATTATTAAAAATAATTATTCGATCGCCGGGGTCGGTTATTTGCGTTATGATGACCGGGATGCGATTCCCCAAGCTGCCGATTTTTTGGTGACAGAAGAAAATGTTCACACGGCTTTAGTTTATGGTATCGTTCACGATGAAGATGAGGATATCGAGTTAGTCATTGGTTCTATGCGTACCAGTAAAATTACCCTAGATCCCGATGAATTTCTTAAGGAAGCTTTCGGACAAGATAACCAAGGTCGCTTTTTTGGTGGTGGCCGTTATATGGCCGGAGGTTTTGAAATTCCTATCGGTTTCCTCGGTGGTTTTAATAATAATGCCGAATACGCTAAACTTAAGTGGGAAATGTATGACACCCAAATCAAACAAAAACTTTCCCATCTAGTTAACCCCGATGAAAAGGTAATTCGCACCTAAGTATCAGACCTCAGCTATCTATTATCATCGCCAAGACCGACCCGACACTGATATGAAACTTTATTTTGTGCGTCATGGATTAGCAGGACAATCGGAGGATTATCTCAACGATAGGGAACGTCCTTTAACCGAGGAAGGTAAGGCAAAAACTGCTAAAGTTGCCCAAAGATTAGGACAGTTGGGGGTGAAATTTGACCTAATTCTCACTTCCCCATTGTTGCGTGCCGTGCAAACCGCCGAAATTTTGCAAAAAGCGGGTTTAAGCAGTAAAATTGAGCAATTTAATCCCCTATCGCCCAATGGCAATATTCAAGATTGGGTGCAGTGGTGGCAAAAGTCCGACTATCAGCGAGAGGAAAACGCGATTGCACTGGTGGGCCACGAACCGGATTTAGGCTATTGGACGGAAATGCTAGTTTGGGGCAAGTTTCAAGGAAAATTATCGGTCAAAAAAGCGGGAATAATTGGTCTAGAGGTTCCCAATCAACAAAATCCCCTAGGTAAGTGTCAGTTATTCTGGTTGACAGCCCCGAAATTACTCCTATAGGGTGGGACTTTCGGAAAACGCGAGCGAGAATTGTCTCTAGTCAAACCCTAGAACCGAGACAGCATCAGCAATACAAACAAATTTTAGCCCGGGGATTCTTTCCCAATTAATCTCATTCCGAGATTTCGATCGAACTCACCGCTCTTTGCCAACGTTTTTTCCAGTGGCTAGTCGGTTCTAAGTCAGAGAGAGCCTGTTCGCTGCGACGACGTTGTATAATCACTTCGGCTGGGTCGGTTAAAGTCTCGTCTCGATAGGGAATAGCGGCCTTAGTTTGCAGATGTTCCCGTTCCTGTGCCGATAGAGATGGGGGTAAGGACAAAAAACTGGCTATTGTCCCCGGCGATCGCCGCCCGACACTATCGGTGGCTCCAATCTGCAATCCTGCTAATTGTAAAGCCCTTCGCACCGAGGCAGCACAGGAATAGGTGACTAAATAACCCGTCGGACTCAGGCATTTGGCCACTAAAGCTAAAAACTCCACCGTCCACAGTTGCGGACATTTACTCGGGGAAAAGGGATCGAGAAAAATTGCCTCCGCTTGAAAACCCGCCTCAATCACCTTGGTTATCGTCTGTCGCGCATCCCCGATTAACAGTTTAGCGGTGAGATTAGGCAAGTCCAGCCGGTGATTATGGGCAAAATCACTTAAATATTCGGGAATTGGTTGACTCCAACTATTTAAGAGATTCTCTCTAATAGCTGCTAGGGGAACCATTCGATCGCTTTCTAACGCTAATAATTCTACCCGACAATCCCCCCTAACTCGCCAAATGGCTGCCAAGGCTGCGGCGGCATTATACCCTAAGCCGTAACAAATGTCAAGAACTTTCAGATTATTGCTCTGGTCTGCTTTTGCTGCCAGACGACTGGAGAGGATAAATTTTTTCTCGGCTTCTTCCCTTGCCCCAGAGGTAGAATGATAACATTCGCCGAATTCGGTCGAAAAAAAGGTATAAGAACCATCCTCAGTGACTTTTTGCGGGTAAGCTTCGGGGGAGACAAGCATGGTGATGAAGAATGTCTTTGAGGTGAATATCGGTTTCCAGTAGGCAAGCGTGACCACTATGGGGCAGAATTGTTAATTTTGCGGCGGGTAACTGCTGAATTAGGCGTTTAGCCTCCGCTACCGATGGTAAGAGTCGATCTCCTTGACTGGCTATCACTAACACCTCCAATTGCAGACTTTTTAACTCGCTGGCACTAACCTGAAACCGTTGTAACTGGGATAAACGCCAGCTAATCGTCTTCGGTGGGACGTATTGCATGGCTTTGAGGAGAGAGCGGCGATCTTCCCGGGATATTCGACCCAGAGCGGCCAGAAAGGGTAAAATAGTTAGTGCCGAGCTGCTATGGATGAAATCGGGCATCATCTGGGTGATACCGATTCCCAAGCTTAAAAGAGGTCTTTGATTAAAAGAAGAAGCAGGGTTAATTAAAATCAGTTTTTTAAGCAATTTTGGTGATTTTGTCGCTATTTTCAAGGCTAAACAGCCACCAAAAGACTCACCGCAGAGATAGACTTTTCTCGATTGTCCCTTTAATTCCTGTGCCAATAAAGCAATCACGCAATCGCTTAATTCCTCCCAATCGCCGAGATATTGCGGCGAAATCGCCAAACAACGCAGATCGAAGTAAGGAGCAAGGTTTTTAATCTGACGATGGTATAGTTGGCCGCTGCCATCCATTCCGGGTAAAAATACAAACAGGGGATAATCGGGACGGGGATGACGGGGAATAATCCAACTGACAGGTTGTTCCATTGTGCAACAAGCGCGATCGATGTTAAAAAAGTTTTTTCTGGTTATCTATTTTAAGGATAATTAATATTAGAGAGATTTGCCAGTTTTAAGAGTAGTATTAACCTCCAACCTATGGATGGTTTCTCTCTGCTCGCCAACCCCTGATAAATGATAACTGATAACTGATAACTGATAACTGATTAACTGAGCCAAATTTTTAGGCCGCCGCTAAATTAGCAGCCACGAAATCCCAATTAACCAACTTGGTTAAAAAGTCGCTGATGTAATCGGGACGACGATTTTGGTAGTCGAGATAATAAGCGTGTTCCCACACATCCATAGTTAAGAGGGGAACCTGTCCGGCGGTTAAAGGATTGTCAGCGTTGCCGGTTTTGGTGACTTTGAGAGTACCGTTATCGAGAACCAACCAAGCCCAACCGCTACCGAATTGAGTCGCGCCGGCGGTTTTGAAAGCTTCGACAAATTTCTCGAAACTGCCGAAATCTGCGTTAATTTTAGCGGCTAAAGCACCAGTAGGCGCACCGCCACCCGCCGGTTTCATGCAGTCCCAATAAAAACTATGATTCCATGCTTGGGCGGCATTGTTGAAAACCCCAGCTTTAGAAGCATCACCAGCAACCTTAACGATAACTTCTTCTAAAGAGAGAGCATCGAGTTCCGTATCTTTGACCAAACCGTTATAGTTATTGACATAAGCGGCGTGGTGCTTGTCGTGGTGGAATTCTAGAGTGCTTTTGGTGATGCAAGGCTCTAAGGCAGTGTAATCGTAGGGTAAAGGGGGAAGTGTGTAAGCCATCTGTTGTTCTTTATATCCTCTCTTGAGAGCTTGTTTAAGGTAGTGTTGATAAAACTTTACATCCTTGATCATAGCACCGAAGGAGACTTGATCAGTGATCACTAATCGATCAGCTTTTTTCTCCCTTCTCCCCCCTCCCTTCTCCCTGATAGGTGTAGGTTTATTATAAAGAGGTGAGCAGTCACACACTCAAGGTGAGAACATCAAGCTAGAGATTTAGAGGAGCATCGTGAAAGGCAATGCCGAAAAACAAATATCTCAAGCAGTGGTTGTGCATAGTTTCAGAGCATCTCAAGACTGAGACGATGGATACTACTCTCTCACAGTGGCCGTTCTTTTCCACGTCTTTAGGGAGTCCGGCTCGGTTTTTTTTCGCCGCAGTGACAGCAATTCTCAGTTTTAGAGCAAGCCTTTTAGGGATTTAAAGAACATTTTAAAGGGGGATTTTTGGGGCAACTTTGGGTGTACTATCACCTCAAAAGCCTGAAGACTCGTGAAATGAAATTCGCCATCCCATTGAATTTTACCCCGTATTATGCGAACTAACTCCCAAAAGCCTTGCTACAGGGCAAATTGAGAATTGCTGCCCTATGTATTTATTTCTATTTTCTGGTTCTTCGGTTTGTGTTATGCAATGGACGGGGGTTATAAGGGATGAAACCCTTATAGAAACAGACATTATCGCAATTTTTGTCAATTGTTTGCGATCTAGAGCGAACTAATCAATTAAATCTCTTGCCAGATAAGGATTTAGTCGATTTATGCCCCCTATCGAACCATACCAAGTAACGAAGAACCGAAAATGTTTCTGCAATTATTGTTATACCAACCCATGTAAATCGAGATTTACCGATAGGAACATTAAAAGGTATTCTCAAAGATTCAGGATTAACTGAAGATGATATTTGACAACGTAACGCACCAATTTGATGATAAATTTGGGCGTTACGGCGGGATTATTAATTGTAGTTTTTCATCAGAATTAGTAACCGCAAACACGCCCCCTACCAGATCGGCGTACTGCTACGCAGTGCTTTCGGCATCGCACTTCTATCAATTGCCGATTTCTTTCTTCTCTCATTTGATGAATAATTTCAGTAACATCGGTTTCAAATGGGTTTCCCTGACGACGTTCATAAATGGCTTTTCGAGTTGCGTCAATTCGTTCTAATGCAATTTCCCAAGAGGGGTGATCTTTGAGTTTTTTTCCTAACTATTCCTGTTCTTCTAGGGACAAGGATTTAATTGCATTAACTAGAGATTCCACGAGTTGAATATTCATTTTTTTACATCTTTGACCAAAATTATCGGTATTTATGAAGAGTTATTATAGCCTAGCCTTTGAATTATAACAAAGAGACGCAAACTCCGTTATTTACGTCCCCAATTCATCATCAATCAAGGTTTACCGCTTGGATAAGTACCTAAGCAAAATTAGTTAGATATTTCGATAAAGCTTTTGCCTTTTGTCTCTTGCCTCTTGCCTATCTTCACTAGGAAATTTATTTTGCAAGACTACTTAACCGAGAAATAACCCGTTTAAAGTCATATCCCCCCGTCAGGAAAATTAACCCGACTTTTTTAACAATTGTCGGCAAAATTTTGCTTGCTTTTTTCACGGCTTTTTGCCATAATATTTTTATAAGACTTTATATATAATGCAGTCTTGGAGTCTAGTGAAAAACGCAAAGATTCCCATTATAAGAAAAGTATAACCGAAGCCGCCGCCCAAGTCAAGGGATCACTCCTCTTTTTTTTCAGAAGTTTTCCAAGAAAAAAATCAAAGAGGCAGCTGGAGATATTCGGTTTTTCTTCACTTTTTGGGCGAAAAAAACCCTTTTAGGATGCCTATAATAGGAGATAGAAAGGGTTAAAAATTAAAAAAAAATGGCGGAGAGAGTCCAGAAAATCCTTGCCCAGTGGGGGATTGCCTCCCGAAGAAGGGCGGAGGAGATGATTGTGGCCAGACGAGTCAGACGGAATGGCAAAATCGTGCAGTTAGGAGAAAAAGCCGACCCGGAAAAAGATCACCTAGAGATAGACGGAAAAAAAATTGAACCAGCCAATCGTCCCAAAAGATTGTATATACTGGTCAACAAACCCATTGGCGTGGTTTCTACCTGTAAGGATCCACAAAACCGGCCGACGGTGATTGACCTTTTGCCCGACTCCCTCGCCAGCGAGACGGGGTTACATCCCGTAGGAAGGTTGGACATCAACACCACTGGGGCTTTACTCCTCACCAACGACGGTCAACTCACCCTCACCCTCACCCATCCCCGTTATCATTTGCCCAAAACCTATCGGGTTTGGCTAGATGGTGCGATTGATACACTTGCTCTCCAGCGTTGGCGAGAAGGTATCCTCTTAGAGGGAAAAAAAACCTTACCCGCACAGGTTGAGATCCTCAAGCAAACCGACCAAAAAACCCTACTAGAAGTTATTTTAGTGGAGGGAAGAAATCGGCAGATTCGCTCTGTAGCTGAAGAATTAGGTTATCACGTCCTGAAACTTCATCGCAGTGCCATCGGTCCTATTAAACTAAACTCTGGTAATAATTCCCCCTTACCCTTGGGTCATTACCGTTTTTTAACCCTTGATGAACTGAAATATTTAAAAAACCAGATTAACTAAGCTGAAAGTCAGCCCCTAATAGCGATATGTTTCGCCTTCTCCAATCACAACTTGATCCCCAGCATAAACAACGAACCAAATTACTGGAAATCGGCGTTTATTTGCAAAAAAATCGCCTAGAACAGTCCCTTTCTCTCGAGGAAATTGCCCAGAAAACCCTAATCCCGCGCCATCGCCTAGAAGCACTGGAAGCGGGGGATTTGGAGGCATTGCCCGAACCGATTTATATTCGTTGGTTAATCAAACAATTTGCCGATAGTCTGTCCCTGGATGGTGAGACGATTAGCCGGCGTTTTCCCACCAAGGTCAATAACTTTTTCAGGGGAACAAAACCATCTTTATCGCTGCCGAGTCTTCAAATTCGCCCGATTCATCTCTATTTTCTCTATTTAATCTTAGTTATTGGTTCCGTACAAACCCTATCCCACGTCCTGCAAAAATCGGTACTGCAATCGAATCGCTTACCACCGCCTTCCTTGCCACAACAGCAAATTGTCCAACCGAAAAGCAACCCCCTTCAACCAGTAGCCAACAAAACCAGCAATAATCAGCAGCTGGTGGTGGAGGTAAAACTGGAAGATGACTGCTGGATGCGGGTGGTGGTGGATGGCAAGACAGAATTTGAGGGTGTGCTGCCCCAGGGAAGCCATCGCACTTGGCAAGCAAACCGAGAATTAACCGTGAGAGCGGGTAATGCCGGCGGGGTTTACGTTGCGGTTAATAATGCCAATGCTAAACAACTGGGGCAACCGGGCAAAGTCGGGGAAGTCACCTACCGGGCAAATTGAGCTAATTTATGCAGAAGGTCTTTTCACCCCTCGACCGCCTTCAGGGAGGGTTAATCGGGGCATATATTGGGGAATCCTTGCATAATCAACCCCTAATACCAGTCTTTAACTATGAGGCTACACCGAGGACGACCCTGCTTTTGCAAGCTCTGCAATCTCAGGAAGATTTGCCCATTGCGATCGCATCTAGGCAGCAGTCGGAATCGGCGTTATTATTTGTGCTGTTGCCGGAAATTTTAACCTGGCCTGACCATGGGGAACGTTGGCAAGCTAGATTAAATTTTTGGCTGAAAAAGGGCTTAATTTCCGAGTTAACCCGACAAGAAGCGATAATTTGGGGAGAGGCGGTAGGTATGTTATTACAGGGAAAAAGGCCTTTAAATCAGTTAATCGGGCAATTACTAACTATTAACCCCAAGAATAAGCTATTAGAGCAGATTAAGTCAGCTTTAAGGCAGAATCATCCCTTAGAGTCCATTTTATCGGCTTGGGCGAAAGATAGCTCACCTTTAGGAATTGCGATCACAGCTTCTCTCTATACCTTTCTGCAAACGAGCGAGGATTTCGCCGTTAGCGTGCGTCGCGCTAATTCTAGTCCCTATCAACGGCAATTAACCACCACTTTAGCGGGAATTTGGGCGGGATTGTACAACGGTATCGAGGGGATTCCCCTAGCTTGGCGGCAAAATTTGCCGAAAGAGTCAGTTAAACAGCAATTAATCGATAAAGCTGGGGAAATCTATCGAATTTCTTTGGGTGTATCTCCTCATCTTGTCCTATCTCCTCATACTGCCGTCGCTTACGGGGGAACAATCCAACCCCGTCCTAGCTTAAAATTGGTCTCTCAAGATAATAATTAGGGTTTGCTGAATAAATCTAGAAACCTTTTTGGATAATATCTTTAGGCTTTTTTGACCTCAAAAATTGCTGGTTTTTTGAGTAATCGGGGGTAAATTGGCTCTCTTATTCTTTGTCTGATCAGTTTAACTTATAAGCGATCAATCTTTGTGTCCTTTGTGTCTTTGTGGTTCTTTCCACACCCCACCAACAAGCTTTTTCAGCAAACCCTACTTAGTTTGAAAGATATTTTGTACCATTTTTTTATCTAAACCTGCGGCAATTTTATCTAATTCTGCTATTTCCCCACTGTCTAAACTCCATCCTAAAGCCCCTAAATTATCCTCAGCTTGTCGAACATTTTTAGCTCCGGGGATAGGAATTGTTCCCTTACAGATACACCAATTTAAAGCAACTTGGCTAATAGTTTTATCTTTAGCTTGGGCGATAACTTCTAGGCAACTAATCAGAGGAGAAATAGCGGGAATTAATTGACCAAAAAGGAAGCGACGTAATCCTGGGGGTAAGTTTTTATTATCTCGATATTTCCCCGTTAATAACCCCAAAGCTAAGGGACTATAGGCAATAATTTTAATGCCCAATTGATCACATAGTTCCTTTAATCCTAAGTCAGTGAGAGGATAGGTAGAAAGGAGAGAATACTGTACCTGTAAACTGGTGATAGGAATGCCGCGACTGGCAAACTTTTGATAGGCAGACTTCAATCTTTTCGGTCCAAAATTGGATAAACCGACTCCTTTAACTAACCCCTTTTCCAGACAATCCCCCAATCCGTCTAATAATCCTCCCTCCTGCCATGGCGCATAATTGCCCGTTGACCAGTGCATTTGCACTAAATCTACCGGGCGGCCTAGTCTGGTTGCCGAAGCTTGACAAGCTTTCACCATGGCATGACGGGTTAAACGCCAAGGATAAGGGGCGAGTTTGGTGGCAATACGGATATTATCAGCGTTATAACCGGTATATTCCCCTGTAAAGCGTCCTAATAGCTTCTCACTCTGTCCGTTAAGTTTGCCTGTGCCGTAGGAGTCTCCCGTATCAAATAGGGTGACACCCCGCTCGACGCAGAGATTAAAAACCGCTTGTAACTGGCTATCCATACTCTCATCATAACCCCAGAGAAGACGATTTCCCCAGGCCCAAGTACCGCAGCCCATGGGGGGAAGAGATAGAGTTTGATGTGTGACTGTCAAGGGATTCATGGGTTAGTTTCTCTGGGTTTTTTCTAAAGCTTTCAGCAAGATATTTTATACTAAATCTGGTTATTAAAGACTGATTATTTATTCCCCTTTTTGCATGAGTGCATGAGTAGAAAACGGGTTTCTCCGAGAAACCCGTTTTCTGTGCGGTATTACTACTAAATCGACGTGGGTTTTTGTTTAACAAATAATCCCCGCAACCAATAGTAAAAACTATCGATATAAGTAAAGATTACCGGCACAACCACCAAAGTTAACAGGGTGGAAGTGGTAAAACCACCAATAACAGCAATTGCCATCGGTGCGCGAATTTCCCCATCTGCACCCAAAGCTAAAGCAATCGGTAACATCCCGGCAATTGTGGAAACGGAGGTCATAATAATTGGTCGTAAACGAGAGACTCCCGAATCAATCATCGCCTTAAATTGCGGTTTCCCTGCCTCAATGCCACTCAGGGCAAAATCGACTAACAGAATCGCATTTTTAGTGACTAATCCCATCAGCAAAACTATGCCAATTAAAGCGTATAAACCTAACTCTTTTTGGGTAATTAAAAGAGCGATTAAAGTACCCCCAATCGATAAAGGAAGGGAAGTTAAAATCGCTAGGGGATAGAGAAAATTGTTATACAATAAGACCAGAATCCCATAGATAGAAATAATTGCTAAACTTAACGCTCCCAAAAAACGAGCGAAGATATCGCGCATAATACGAGCATCGCCAAAGGGTTCTTCTGTCACCTCTGGGGGTAGGTTTTTCATGATTGGTAAAGCGCGAATTTGTGTCACCGCACTTCCCAAAGAAACTCCCTCTAAATTAGCTCCAATATTAACCTGACGTTGACGGTTAAAGCGTTGAATTTCCGCAGGTCCACTACCTAAGCTAATTGTCGCCACCGAGTTAAGCGGAACTAACGTCCCATTACTGCTAGGAACGCGCAAATTTTGCAGAGTTTCTATCTCGCTGCGTCCATCATTGGCAATTTTCACCCGGATGGGAATTTGTCGGTCAGCAAGGTTAAATTTAGCTAAATTAAACTCATTATCGCCGATTAAAGCTAAAGATGCAGTACGGGCGATCGCTCTGACTGAGACTCCCTGATCGGCAGCTCGGACAGGATCCGGTTGAATAATGATCTCGGGTTTAACTAAACTTACCCCGGAACTTACCTCGACAAAACCGGGTAAAGCTCGCATTTGTCGCTCTAATTTTTGGGCAGTTTGGGTTAAAATATCGCCATTTTCACTTTTTAAAATAATAGCGACATCCTTAGTGCTTCCTGCTCCCCCCTGCGCCCGAAAAGTCACTCTAGCCCCCGGTATCTTCTGGAAATCCCGGCGGGTTTGTTCCTCAAATTGCCGTTGAGTTAGCGATCGCTGTTCCTTAGGAACTAAATTAACATATATTAACCCCGTGTTTACCCGTCCCGAATCTCCCGGAATAGCCAAAACATTAGCGACGGCGGGATTTTTTTGCAGTAAACTATTCACCTGATTGGCCACGGCAACAGTATCATTCAAAGTCGCACCGGGAGGCAATTCTAGGCTTATGGTACTTAATCCAGTATCCCCAGAACTAAATAACCCTTTTGGAATCAAGGGAACTAACTGTAAACTACCGATAAAAAAGGCCAAAGCCGCCAATAAAGTCAGGATTCGATGACGTAAAGCCCAAGTTAACAAACTTTTGTAGGGACGAAAACGGGGGCGCGAGGAGGGATTATTATCACCAGTTTTGAGCTTTTTCGGCTGTAAAATATAGGCACTTAACATGGGAGTGACGGTGACAGCGATCAAACTGGAAAATAGGGTAGAAACCGCCACCGTAACGCCGAAAGGTTGAAAGAATTGGCCCGGCACACCGCCCATAAAAGCAACCGGCAGGAATACCGCTATAATTGCCGCCGCACTGGCTAAAACGGCTAATCCAATCTCTTTTGAGGCATCAAAAGCCGCTGGCAAGGGTTTTTTACCCATAGCTAAATGTTGATCGATGTCCTCCACCATACACACCGCATCATCCACCAGATTACCCAAAGCTAAAGCTAAGGCCAGTAGAGTCATACCGTTAAGGGTATAATTTAGGGACTGCATCACCCAAAAAGTCGGGAAAATCGACAAAGGCAGGGCCAAACCCGTGATAATCGTGGCGCGCCAATTGCCTAAAAATAGACCCACCGTGATCACCGTCATCATACAACCAATCAGGAGATCGCTCAGAAGACTTTCGTAACTAGCACGAATTGAGTCAGCACGGGTAAAAATTAATTGAAATTTAATATCTTCGGGCAGTTTTTTCTTTAAATTCTCGATTTCTTGACGCACGGCTGTTTCTACCGTCACCAAGGTGCTGCCAGTCCCCCGTAGAATCGAAAAACCCACCACTGGCTGCCCATCTAAGAGGGCCATTTGTCGAGGATCACTGGAACTATCGCTAACTGTCCCTAAATTGCTTAAGGGGACGCTATCACCGTTAGGTAAAGAGATTTGATAATTTCTTAAATCTTCGATCGTTTCAGCGCTGCCGAGGGTGCGGACAGTTTGTTCACTGCCGGCGATTTCCGATCGCCCTCCGGGTAAATTAATATTAAAACTACGAATTTGGTCATTAACCGCCGTGGCCGTGATACCGTAGGCGATCAGACGGCCGGGATCTAAATCTACACGCACTTCTCGATCAACTCCCCCAACGCGATCGACTCGTGCTACCCCCGGCACTCCCGTTAAAGCGCGGCCAATTTGACGATCAACTAGATCACTTAATTCGGCGATCGATCTTTTCGGGGAGGAGATGGTATAGTTCATCACCGCACCCCCGGCAAATTCTAAACGTTGGACAATTGGATCATTAGTATCTTGGGGTAAATCCTGCCGAATTTGCGCTATGGCATTGCGTACATCATTTGTAGCGCGATCGCTGTTAGTGCCAAGGATAAAGTTAACGGTGGTGGTGCTGCTGCCTTCGTTGATGGTAGAAGTAATTTGATCGATATTACCCAAAGCAGCCACCGCATCCTCGACTTTTTTGGTGACTTGGGTTTCCAATTCCTCAGGACCGGCGCCGGGTTGATTAACAGTGATAATCACGGCCGGAATGTCAATATTAGGAGAGCGATCGATCCCTAATCCTAGAAAGGCAATGTATCCCATTAATGCCATAACCAGGGAGATCAGGATCGTCGGAATGGGGTTTTTGATAGACCAATTAGAAATATTAAAAGCCATAATTTCAGTTATCAGTTATCAGTTATCAGTTATCAGTGGGTAAGTTATCAGTTACCAGATGTGAGTTTTCAGTTACCGGTTATCAGTTATCAGATTTGAGTTTTAAGTTTTAAGTTTTGAGTGAGCAGTATATATTAAGTGAGCCTGATCAAATGGCAGTTTGCTACTGTCTTTTCACTGATCACTGATTACTGATTACTGTTTACTGATCACTGATTACTGATTACTGATCGCTGATTGCCGTAATTTTGTCGCCATCACCGAGATAGGCTGCCCCTTTGACCACAATGCGATCGCCCGCTTGTAAACCGGTGAGAATTTCCACGCGGTTATTGGGCATAATTTGACCTAATTGCACAGTTTTGGCGGTAACAGTGTTATCAGGTTCCACTAAATAAACTAGAGCTTGATTATCTTTTTGAGGTAAAACCGCGGTCATGGGGACGGTTAAACTATTGCTAATATTTGTCACGATCGCACCTCGTAAAAACATCCCCGGTTTTAACCCTGTATTGTCGGTTAAATCGACTTTAACCGTTGCCTGACGGGATGCCTCATCGACGATGGGATTAATTTCCCGCACCTGTCCCGATAATTTTAAACTGCTATTAGCATCGGAAGTGATAGTAACGGGCGCTCCGACGCGGATTAAGGGCAATTGATTCTCAGGAACCCGCAATCTTAGCTCTAAACGCCCATTTTCGATGATTTTAAATAGAGCATTTTGACCGTTGGTGGTGTCCCCGATGCGGCCATTTCTTTCGGCAATTTTGCCACTAACCGGGGAAATCAGGCGCGTCTCGTTTAATTGGGCTTTAACAATGGCTAAACGGCTTTGAGCTTCCGCTAATTGGGCTGTAGCTTGGGCGATCACCTCGGGACGATTGCCAGCTTGCAATTGTGCCAGCTGCTGCTCTGCTTCTCCTAAACGGGATTGGGTCTGTTGTACGATCGCCGCTTTGTTTCTTTCTTCGTTGAGGACTTCATCGAGACGATCCCGGGCGATCGCTCCTTCCGCTTCTAAACTTTGGTTTCTCTGGACCCGTTTTTTAGCCAAATCCCAATCCGATCGAGCTTGACTAATTTCGGCTTTTATGCGTTGAATAGTTTGTTTAGCTCCAGCGATCTCCTCTTTACGGCTCCCCGCTTGCAATTCTGCCAAACGCGCTCGGGATTGGGCGACATTAGCCTGTGCTTGGGTTAATTGCGCTTGTAGGACGGTATCATCGAGACGAGCCAAAATTTGACCTTGGCTAACGATATCACCCTCATCGACAAAGATTTCTTTGATTTGTAGTCCTGTCGCTTGGGAAAGAATCGGGATTAATTCATCGGCTGCCACGCTTCCAGTCGCTTTCAGGGTGCGGGCCACGGGAGTGGATTCTACCCTAGTGGTGGTTACTGTTTGTGCTGGTGCCTCATTTTTTGCCGCTACGGGCTGAGTATTGGGGTTTTGGGCTGTTTGGGGTCGATTAGCGAAACGAGTCGCCCCCAGGGTCAATAAAACCCCCAATCCCACACCGATAAATAAACCCCTTCCTCCCGATAGCCAAGAGTTGGTTTTTGTCGGTTTTGGCGAGTATTCGGGTTTCTCTGGCTCAAGTTCGGGTTTAAATGCGATAACTTCGGGAACTAGCGAATTATCGGCTGAATGCTGGTTATTTTCTAGGGTATCTGGCCGCACGGTCTGCCCTCTCGGTAGATTCTGGATAAAATGTTAAGTTTTGTATCCATTTATAATCTAACGGAAAAAGGTCGCGGGTGGGGAAAGTGAGAAAGTGGACTTGCTGTAAAAATCCCAAATTGTCCTGGTTGGTGAGGAATCAGTAGTTAGGAGACTCCGAGACAGGAGAATTAAGAATGAGTAATAATCAATTAAATGGTTTATTTAGAGATTTTCTGCCAGTTAATCTGGCTCTCCCCTACTTGTGGTCATAAGAAAAAGTTATGAAAAAGTCAGAGATCCAAATTTTCTTGGCCCATGCCAGTGAGGACAAACCAGCAGTTTTGGCACTGTATAACCGCCTCAAGCAAGCGGGATATAAACCTTGGTTGGATAAAAAAGACCTGATTCCGGGTCAAATTTGGCGAGATGAAATTCCGAAAGCGATTAAAGCTAGTCAGATTTTTCTCGCCTGTTTGTCAGGGAAATCGGCTAATAAACAGGGATATATCCAACGGGAGTTGAGGATTGCACTTGATACCTTCGGAGAGATGCTACCGGGGACAATTTTTTTTATTCCCATGAGGTTAGAAGAATGCGAAATTCCTGATCTGCGACTTGCAGAAGTTGGCTTGAATCTGCGAGATATTCACCGGCTTGATTATTGGGAAGAAGACGGATTTGAGCAACTAGAAAGAGCAATTGGCTATCAGTTCAAGCTTGAACCAGAAGAGCCAAAACAACCGTTATCAGTATTTAACTTTGAGGTGGTGGGAGTAAATGCGAAGGGTGAGCAAATTAATAAAGAGTCGAAACAGTCCCAATATTTCAGGGAAGATTTGGGCAACGGCATCACCTTAGAAATGGTCGCCATTCCGGGGGGAACATTCACGATGGGTTCACCGCCAAATGAGAAAGATAGTTATGATGATGAACGCCCTCAACATGAGGTTAACGTCCCCCCCTTTTTTATAGGTAAATATCCTATCACCCAGGCCCAGTGGAGAGCGATCGCCTCTCGCACGGATTTAAAAGTTAAACAAGACCTTGATTTCAACCCAGCCTATTTTAAAGACCGTCCCGATAGCGATCGCCGTCCCGTCGAACAAGTCAACTGGTACGATGCGATCGAATTTTGTGCAAGATTATCGAAGCTGACCAGAAGGGAATACCGACTACCGAGTGAAGCGGAATGGGAATATGCTTGTCGTGCTGGAACCACCACCCCATTTTACTTTGGGGAAACCATTACGGGGGAATTGGCTAACTACGATGCCAGCAAAATCTATGCTGAGGAACCGAACGGAGAATATCGAGAAGAAACGACTCCCGTGGGACAGTTTCCCCCCAATGCCTTCGGACTCTACGATATGCACGGGAACGTCTGGGAATGGTGCGCCGATACCTGGCACGGTAATTATGATGGTGCGCCGAGGGATGACAGTGTCTGGATAAAAAATGGGTATAATAATCGTTCTCCTCTGCGGGGCGGTTCTTGGTGCCTCAATCCAAGTCTCTGCCGTTCTGCTTACCGCAGCTACGGCAACCGCCGCGTCAGCAGCTACTTCAACGACGGTTTTCGGGTGGTGTGCGGTGCTGGGAGGACTCTGTAACCCTTTTCCCCTTTTTTTCCCTTTTTACCCTCATTCCCTATTTTTTCTTTTTTCTTTTCTTTCCCGCCCTTAGGCGGGTCGATTTTGTAGGGGCGAACTGTGGTCAGTGAGTTTATCGAACTGCGTTCGCCCGCCGGCAATAATCGGGTTAATCACGGGATTGGGGTTTTTTGGGGTTTTTGATGGGGGTTGGGCGCACGCGATGCGCCCCTACGGGTTTTGGG
>NZ_JAQMSY010000010.1:0-9837 GCF_028329095.1 Microcystis sp. CS-574 | reverse complement strand
TGTAAGTAGATGGGCGTAAAAAACTCTAAGATCCCCCCGCCTGTCGGCACCCCCCTTATTAAGGGGGGCAGGGGGGATCAGAGGCAATAACTACTTACTTAAACTGTAATCGTTATAATCTAATCAGTCTTATTTTAAGACATAAACAAGCTATTAAGAGATTTAGCAAAATTCTAGCGAGTCAGTTTTAGTAACTGCATAATGATATATTGTCTTAAGCGATCGCGGGTTTGAGCCAGTGCATTAACAAACAAACTATAATCCGGTGGACAGCATTTCTGATAATTTACACTGCCTAGGAGAAATTTTAGTACAAATGCTCGGACTTACCACTCCGGTACTCATTGAGATAGTCAACAGCTGATCGCAGCCACTTCTTTTTTACCATATTTAGCTACACTTTGCTTCCCATAGGGATTGTAGGCTTCCTTGTCACCCCGTCAGAGTTAAGAGCAAAACAGAGACAGAAGCGAAGCTCAACCCGATGATTAGCTAATGGTATCGATAAACATCTTCAATGCTGCTTTTGAGAAGGAGAGGGGTTGCTAAAGCCTCTATAATAAGTAGCCATAGAGATGCCGACAACTTCCCCTGTCGATAGCGAATAAGGAGAAAAAAAACCCAGTGTTTGTCCTCAAAGGTTACGAGTATTTTCTAGGATTTCTGCTCGCTTGCAGTTTAGTACCAATCCTATCCCTAACGGCCTCCAAAGTCCTGCGGCCTAGTGGTGGCGGTCCGGAAAGACGCACCACCTATGAATCGGGGATGGAACCGATCGGCGGTGCTTGGATTCAGTTTAACATTCGTTATTATATGTTTGCCCTCGTTTTCGTGGTTTTTGACGTGGAAACCGTCTTTCTCTACCCTTGGGCAGTAGCTTTCAATCAATTGGGCCTATTAGCTTTTGTAGAAGCATTGATCTTTATTGCTATCCTTGTGGTTGCTCTCGTCTATGCTTGGCGGAAAGGAGCCTTAGAATGGTCATAATGGCCATAATTTTCCTGATTTTTGACTTTTGATGAGAGGATAACCCGATGAGTCCCAACCCTACCAGCGAATTTAAGCAAATTATCGAACAACAAAGCGAAAAAATCCTCAATCCCATCGAACGCACCAAAGTTACCCAGGATTTATCGGAAAATGTCATCCTTACCACCGTTGATGACCTGTATAACTGGGCGCGTTTGTCAAGTCTTTGGCCGATGCTCTACGGTACAGCCTGCTGTTTTATCGAGTTCGCGGCCTTGATTGGTTCCCGTTTTGATTTCGATCGCTTTGGTTTAGTTCCCCGTTCTAGTCCCCGGCAAGCCGATTTAATCATCACTGCCGGTACAGTTACCATGAAAATGGCCCCCGCTTTGGTGCGTCTGTACGAAGAAATGCCAGAACCTAAATACGTTATCGCCATGGGTGCCTGTACGATTACGGGAGGAATGTTCAGCAGTGACTCCACTACCGCAGTCAGAGGGGTAGATAAACTTATCCCCGTGGATGTCTATATACCCGGTTGTCCCCCCCGTCCGGAAGCGATTATCGACGCGATTATTAAACTGCGGAAAAAAGTCGCTAACGAATCTATTCAAGAACGCGGGACTGTTCTCCAGCAAACCAATCGTTATTACAGCACCACCCACAAAATGCAGGCCACGGAACCGATTCTGACCGGTAAATATCTGCAATCGGCCACCCGTCAAGCACCTCCGAAAGAGTTACTAGAAGCCACTGGTATGCCTGTTCCCCCCGCTCTTTTGACCACGAAACAAAAGGAAGAAATCTAAATGACTGAAGAAACCACAGCTATTGTGCAAGCTGGCCCCACTTCGATTTGGTTAAGCGAAAATGGTTTTGATCATCAAGCTTTAGAAGCTGACCATAGTGGTGTGGAATTGATTAAAGTAGAACCAGACTTTTTAATTCCCCTGGCCACTGCTTTATTCGCTTATGGCTTTAATTATCTCCAATGTCAGGGCGCTTACGATTTGGGACCGGGTAAAGAATTAGTTAGTTTCTATCATCTGGTCAAAGTAACCGATAATGTCGATAGTCCCGTGGAAGTGCGCTTAAAAGTTTTTCTTCCTAGAGATAATCCTCGGGTTGCTTCGGTTTACTGGATTTGGAAAGCTGCTGACTGGCAAGAACGAGAAAGTTATGATATGTTCGGCATTATTTATGAAGGACATCCCCACCTGAAACGGATTTTAATGCCAGAAGATTGGGTAGGTTGGCCTCTACGCAAAGATTACGTTTCTCCCGAATTCTACGAACTACAGGACGCTTACTAAGTCGAGAATTTAATCACTAATTAGGTTATGGATCCTATGGGGTTGGAAGATATTTCTAGCCCGATTTTTTTTTGATACTAAATCCGTTGAGTATGGACTACATATCAGGAGAGGCACTCATGCAAAACGGAGAATAAATAATCAGTTTTTAATAACTGGATTTAGTATTACTTAGCCGAGAAAATCCTCGATCGCCTGTGCTGTCTCTTCCGGTGCCTCTTCCGGTAAAAAATGACCACTGGCGATCGCCTGTCCCGTGACTTGATTAGCTAACTGCTGCCAAAGAGCGATCACATCGTATTGACGTGCAATAAAACCTTTTTTTCCCCAAAGAACCAAGAGGGGGGAGGAAATTTTCCGGTCTAAATCCTGACGATCATGCTCTAAATCGATGGTAGCGGCGGCCCGATAATCGGCACAGGTGGCGGTTATCGTCCTTAAATCTCGAAAACAACGCCGATATTCCCCCAAAGCTTCCTCTGTAAAAGCGCTAAAATCTCGCCCCCAACTTTGCAAGCAATGGTGCAGATAATAATCGGGATTAGCAGCGATCAGGGTTTCGGGAAAAGGGGAAGGCTGAATCAAGAAAAACCAATGATAGTAGGCAGTGGCAAAAGTTTGATCAGTAGCCTCATACATCGCCAGCGTTGGGGCTATATCGAGTAAAACGATTTTTTTGACCTTTTCTGGAAAATCAAGGGCAATACGGTGGGAAACTCGCGCCCCTCGATCATGGCCGATCAGATAAAACTCCTGATAACCCAATTTTTCCATCAACAACACCTGATCGAGGGCCATCACCCGCTTGCAATAATTGCTAGAATCCTCTAGGGGTAAGGGTTTATCGCTATCCCCGTAGCCGCGCAGATCCGTGGCGATCACCGTAAAATTAGCCGCTAATCGGGGGGCGATTTTATGCCACATTTGATGGGTTTGGGGATAACCATGGAGCAAAAGCAGCGGAAAACCACACCCACCTTTGACACCATTGATAGTAATGCCATTAACTTCTAGCTGAAATTTCCGAAAATTTGTCATCATTTTTGCTTCCTGTCACCTTAGGGGGAGATAATTGCATCATCTGGCAAAAGTGACCCAATCAGTAAAGTTTTTTCACTATAGCTCCTCAAGCCCCTGTTTTTCTGGTAGATTAAAACCATTGGGTTGTTCAAAAATCAACGAGTTAAGCAGTTAGGTGTTAAAAACTGTCAGATCCCCCCGCCTATCGGCACCCCCCTTAATAAGGGGGGCAGGGGGGATCGAACCTAAAATCTATCTTCAATTTAATTATAACCAGCTACTTAAGCAGTAATTTGATTATGATATCGATTATCTATTCCGATGAATTTCTCGATCACGATACAGGTATTTACCATCCCGAAAAAGCGGCGCGTTTAACGGCAATTGTCGAGGCTTTAAAACAAACAGAATGGCAGTCAAAACTAACATGGCATTTACCCACACCGATCGAAATTCGCGACGAAGTAATCCCTTTGATTAAACAAGTTCATAATCAAGATTATGTTGATAGATTGCGGCGAATTTGTCAACGGGGCGGGGGAAGATTGGATGCCGATACTCCCGTTTCTGCGCGTAGTTACGATGTGGCGTTACTAGCGGTTAGTGGCTGGTTAGATGGAGTCGATCGAGTCTTATCTACTGGCGATCCTGCCTTTATTTTAGCCCGTCCCCCCGGACATCATGCCACTTCTAATTATGGCATGGGTTTCTGTCTGTTTTCTAATGCTGCTATTGCCGCTTATTATGCTTTGGAAAACAAAAGAGTGCAAAAAGTAGCGATTCTCGATTGGGACGTACATCACGGCAATGGCACCCAGGATATAGTCGAAAATCATCCCCAGATTGCCTATTGTTCCCTTCATCAATTCCCCTTTTATCCCGGCACGGGAGAAGCGAGAGAAAAAGGGGAGTTTAATAATGTTTTGAATATTCCCTTATCGGCGGGAAGTACGATTAAAGATTATCAAGAACATTTTGAGGGGCAAGTCATACCTTTTCTGAAAAATTTTCAACCGGATTTAGTGATTGTTAGTGCTGGATATGATGCCAATCAAGCGGATCCTCTGGCGGGAATTTGTTTACACCCACAGGATTATGGAATTTTAACCAAATACCTCTTAACTCTCAATAAACCGCTACTTTTCGGCTTAGAAGGTGGTTATGATTTAGAAACTTTAGCGGCTTCCGTCGTCGCCACCTTAGAAGCTTTGCTCTGATCCTATTCCGGGTAATCGTTACATTTCTTTAAAAAGATTGGTAACAAAGTGATGGAATGCGGTAAGGTAAACGATCGATAGAAAAAAACCCTTGACCTAGTTGCCTTTTAAGATTATGAACTCCCTTGCGCCCCACCTAAAAGCCAAAGCCCTCAAACCCAATAGTCGTCGTCCTGCCAAAGAATTGTGTAGCGAGTGCGGACTTTGTGACACTTATTACATTCACTATGTTAAAGAAGCTTGTGCTTTTCTTAATCAACAAATCGCCGATTTAGAAGCAGCAGCACACGGCAAAAGTCGCGACTTAAATCAGGAAAATGATCTCTATTTTGGTGTTCATCAAGAGATGATGGCTGCCAAGAAAAAACAAGCTATTCCAGGGGCGCAATGGACAGGAATCGTCAGCACAATTGCCTGTGAAATGCTCAATCGTGGTTTAGTAGAAGGGGTGGTTTGTGTGCAGAATACCGCCGAGGATCGCTTTCAACCGCAGCCGATTCTCGCCCGTACCACGGAAGAAATTCTCGCCGCTAAAGTCAATAAACCGACTCTTTCTCCCAATTTATCAGTCCTAGAAGAAATTGAAAAATCGGGCATGAAACGGTTATTAGTTATCGGAGTTGGTTGTCAAATTCAAGCCCTAAGAGCAGTAGAAAAAAAATTAGGCTTAGAAAAGTTATATGTCTTAGGAACTCCCTGCGTCGATAATGTCACCCGCTCAGGACTGCAAAAGTTTCTAGAAACCACCAGTCGTTCCCCAGAAACTGTGGTTCATTACGAATTTATGCAGGATTTTCGGGTACACTTTAAACACGAAGACGGCTCCATCGAAATGGTTCCCTTTTTTGGCTTAAAGACTAATAAGTTAAAAGATGTTTTTGCCCCTTCCTGTATGACTTGTTTTGATTATGTTAACTCCCTTGCTGATTTGGTTGTGGGCTATATGGGCGCACCTTTTGGCTGGCAATGGATTATGGTTCGTAATGATACGGGCAAGGAAATGTTAGAGTTAGTTAAAGATCAATTAAATACCCAAGATGTTATGTCTAGTGGTGATAGAAAACAGGCGGTACAAAATAGCATTCCTGCCTATGATAAAGGTGTAACCTTGCCGATGTGGGCGGCAAAAATGATGGGAGTAGTAATTGAAAAAATCGGGCCTAAAGGGTTAGAATATGCTCGCTTTTCCATCGATTCTCACTTTACCCGTAATTACCTTTATGTTAAACGTAATTATCCTGAAAAATTAGCAGCTCATGTTCCTGAATATGCTAAAAAGATTGTGGAACAGTATAAATTGCCCGATTAATTATTCACTTGCTTGGGCGGGGTAATAGAGAAAAATTACCCCGCTTTCTTAAGATTTTTAGCTGATTTGTACCTTTCTTAAAAATAATATAATAATGCTAATATTGTTGAAGGAAGATGTTACAGAGGTTCAATAAGCATCTTTTCGATGAATACTACTCAATATGATAATAAGCATTTCCTTATCTTGAATTCTATAAATGATGCGATAATCCCCTATTCTAATTCGGTAGGTGTCATCATATCCTTTGAGTTTCTTGACTCCGTTAGGACGAGGTGTATCGGTAAGTAGTCTAATGGCAGTAATTAAGCGTTCGCGTTGTTGTTTGGGTAAGTTGTTTAGTTGTTTTTGAACTGGTTTCGGAATAATAACTCTGTAGTTCACGCTTGGGTTGCCTCATATTCTTCGAGGGTTAGATAGTCTCCTGCTTGATAAGCTGATTCAGAAGCGATTATGTTAGCTTGCTCTTCTTCTGTAATTTCTATTTCAGTATGTCGTTCTTTGATAAAGAGCAAAAAGTCAAGTAATTGAGTCAAAAGGGTGTCAGGTGTCTGCTCGATTTCTTTAATTAGTTGTTCTTTGAGTGTCATAGCTTTATCAGTTATCAGTTATCAGTGATTAATTCAATCATAGTCAATGATAGGTGATGCGTTACGACTAAATCTGGATGTTGTCAAAATTTCTCTTGACAAAAGCCTCTTGACATGATATTATATTCATAATGGAAAATCCTTGCGCCTACAGACCCTATTTTCAAGTCTCAATAATCGCCAATAAAAGCTTAGATAGCGATAATTTTTTTAAGGATTGAGAACCATGAACTATCAAAGAGAGTTTTATGTTGTCATTGAACGAGATGAGGATGGATATTATGTTGGGGAAGTTCCTCAACTTCGGGGTTGTTACAGTCAAGGGGAAACGATTGATGAATTGATGAAGAATATCAGGGAAGTGATTGAACTTTGCTTGGAAGATGGCAATCCTGAAGATGTGTCGGAGTTTGTTGGAATTGAAAAGGTGTCTATCTGATGCCAAAATTACCGATATTAACCGGTGATGAAGTTATCAAAGCTTTAACGAGAATAGGGTTTCAATCTATCCGACAAAAAGGAAGTCATCTGCGCTTAAAACATGAAGATGGAAGAGTTGTCACCGTACTGGTTCATCGGGGGAAAACTGTCGGGAAAGGATTACTCCTAAAAATTTTACGCGATGCTGAACTGACACAAGAAGAATTTATTCGTCTGCTGTAATTCCCATCTTGATTTAAGCTTCATGTCCCCGTTTGTCTGGATGTTGTTAAATTTTCTCTTGACAAAGGCGACTTGACAGGATACTATATTCATAATGGAAAATCCGTGCGCTTGCAAACCCTAGTTTTCAAGAATTTTCAAGGTCTAGTTTATTCGCCATAATGAGTTTTAGCACGATGAATATAGATTAACTTCTGTTCATCATCAGTCTAAACTTTGATTGGAATGATTGAATGAATACTATGATTGTGTTGTATGCTGACTTCATAAACCATTAATCAATGTCTCCCAAGACTTCCTCGAAAGAATAGGTTTCATTTTCATTAATTTGCTGTAGAGATAGTTGTAAGCTTTCTCTTAAATCGGGAATAGAGAGTAATTCGATAGTTTCTTGTAAACTTTCATAGTTTTTTTGGGAAATCAAAATTACAGAGTCCTCCTGATTCTCAATGGCATAAATTTTGTTATCTTCCGTAACCGATTTAACGAGACTTGGTAAATCGGTTTGAGCATCGGCGATTTTAATTTTTTTGATCATAATTAATCCTTTTTTTGATGATGAAATAATAAAAATTATTGTAGGGATTTAACAATCTCACCTAATCACAGTCCAGACAGCATCCTCCTATAATTATCCATCATTGTAGTCATCAGTGATTAATTCAATCATAGTCGATGATTAGGTGGTGCGTTACTGGACTAGGTAATAGGTGTAGGGGTAATTCATGAATTACCCTTACAATAACGTTTTTCTGGATGTTGTTAAAATTTCTCTTGACAAAGGCGACTTGACAGGATACTATATTCATAATGGAAAATCCGTGCGCCTACAGACCCTCTTTTCCAACGCATTCAAACTCTATCTTAATTCTACTTGCCAGAGTTGGGACAACATAGTTTTATATTCTCCATAATCGTTTGAGTATGGGGATGATTTTCCCCTAATCTTTCCCTGAAAATATTAATCGCTTCTAGATAGAGAGGTTCCGCTTCTGAGTACCTAACTTGAGAGTAGTACAAGTGTGCTAAATTGTTGAGGGAAGTTGCCACATGGGGATGATTGTCTCCTAGTAGTTGTTGTCTCAATTCTAATGTAACTCTATATTTTGAAATAAAATGAAAAATCCTTCTTGTGTAAAATGCTTATCGTGGGTAAGAATTTCATTTATATTCATTTGGCGCATTGTTTGCATGGATATACAATCTGTTAAGCTGTAATCTTTATCTGGACGATTTTGATATAAATCTAATCCTGATTGGAACGTCTGATGAGTTTGAGGTATAACTAAGATTTGGGGATTATTTTGTAAGCCTCTAATAACTTGTAAGGTTTTTCGTCTAACTGACATTCCATAAGCAGATAGATTGTTGAAAACTTCAATAAAGACTTCATCGGTTGTCACTATTGTTACCTGCTGGAGTTTCCTTGTCATTTCTATAGCTTTCTCATGCCAATCATCACGATTGTTAATGAGAGCAACCCAATAAAATGTGTCTGCAAAGATGGTTTTCATTGCTATGATACTATAAACTTTAGTTTCGGCTTTGCTTAGGATTTGGGAACTCCATAAAGATAATGATCATGTTGATTAGCAAGATCTATAGGCAACTTTTCTAAGTCGTCATTGTCTAATGGCATCTCTTCCAGAAGCTTTAATATTGCCTCCCCTACATTACTTTCAGATTTAGCATAACTAGCTTGTGCTGAAAGGAGGAAGTTCAAAGTTTCTTCTATTAAAGAATCTGGTGCTTGTTCAATCTCTTGCAATAGTCTCTCTTTAGTGTTCATGGTTTTATTCCTTGCTAATCAGTTATCAGTTATGGCTCTCTTGGATTTGGTGGGTAAAATGTATTCTAAGATACAGTCCTGCTGGCGAGGGAATGGAAGGAACCACAAAGGCACAAAGGACACAAAGATCGATTATGTTGTAGGTTAAGCTTATCGCACAGAGTCTGGAAGATTCCTATAATAAGTCTAAGCTGTGATTTGAATGATTGAGTGAATGCTATGATTGTGTTGTATTTGGCAAGTCTTTATCAATGATCAATTATAGTCTATCCCATAATTCCATAAATCACAGTTAAGGCGATGGATGTTGCTGTTGTCGCATTATTTGTAAGTTTTTCCGAAATATTATTGTATTAGGATGATTCTCCCCTAATGCTTGGGTAGCAATATTAATCGCTTCTAGATAGAGAGGTTCCGCTTCTGTGTACCTGCCTTGGGAATAGTACAATGCTGCTAAATTGTTGAGGGAAAGTGCCACAGAGGGATGATTGTCTCCTAAGAGTCGTTTATACAAATCTAATGCTTCTAGATAGAGAGGTTCCGCTTCTTTGTACCTGCCTTGGGAATAGTACAATCCTGCTAAATTGTTGAGGGAAGTTGCCACATCGGGATGATTGTCTCCTAAGAGTCGTTTTGTCAAATCTAATGCTTCTAGATAGAGAGGTTCCGCTTCTGTGTACCTGCCTTGGGATTCGTACAATGCTGCTAAATTGTTGAGGGAACTTGCCACATGGGGATGATTGTCTCCTAAGAGTCGTTTTCTCAAATCTAATGCTTCTAGAAGGAGAGGTTCTGCTTCTGTGTACCTGCCCTGGGATTCGTACAAGTGTGCTAAATTGTTGAGGGAAGTTGCCACATCGGGATGATTGTCTCCTAAGAGTCGTTTTGTCAAATCTAATGCTTCTAGATGGAGAGGTTCTGCTTCTGTGTACCTGCCCTGGGATTCGTACAAGTGTGCTAAATTGTT
>NZ_JAQMSY010000125.1:0-6736 GCF_028329095.1 Microcystis sp. CS-574 | reverse complement strand
TAATGAGAACCACAATTAGGACAGGGGAATAGAGGTGAAGGGGGGATTTTGTTCGGTGCTAGACTGATATTTCAGTAAGCCAGACAGAAGCCAGAAAAAGATATTTATCAGAAAAGTCATGATCAAGCTAGAGGTTTAAAGGCTCTCTTGGATTTGGTGGGTAAAATGTATTCTAAGATACAGTCCTGCTGGCGAGCGCATGGAAAGAACCACAGAGACACAGAGGACACAAAGATCGATCACTACTATATAAGTTAAACTGATCACACAAAGAATAAGAGAGCCATGACTGTTTACCGATCACTAAACAAACCCCACTTCCCCGAACATTTGTCAAGACTCCCAGGGAAAAATCCGCGTTTGTTCACACAGCTTAATTAAGAGTTGTAACTTTTAATGAACAGGAAGGGAGTCTAGGGCTGAGAGCTTGCTATAGTGAATCCTAGCCGTTTTTTCACGGCTGGTCATTATCATCTCAGAGCCTTTACTCGTCTCAATCATCATCCCAGAGTAAAATCAATAATCCCTATGGTCAGCACGATCCAAAAACCAGAATTCGAGGAAATCCGTCCGGGTATAAAAGTTCCCGCTAAAGAAACGATCCTCACTCCCCGCTTCTATACCACTGATTTTGAAGCGATGGCGGAAATGTCGATCGCTGCTAACGAGGAAGAACTGAAAGCAATTTTAGAGGAATTCCGTACCGATTATAACCGGCATCACTTCGTTCGCAATCAAGAATTCGATCGCTCTTGGGAGCATATTGATGGCGAAACTCGCCGCTTATTCGTGGAATTTCTGGAAAGATCCTGCACGGCTGAATTTTCTGGCTTTCTTCTCTACAAAGAACTCGGCAGACGTTTAAAAAACAGAAATCCCGTCCTCGCAGAATGCTTTAACCTCATGTCCCGGGACGAAGCGCGTCATGCTGGGTTCCTTAATAAGGCTTTATCGGATTTTAACCTCTCCCTTGACTTGGGATTTTTAACCAAAAGCCGTAACTACACCTTCTTTAAACCGAAATTTATCTTCTACGCCACCTATCTTTCCGAAAAAATCGGTTATTGGCGTTATATCACCATTTATCGTCATCTCGAACAACATCCCGAAGATCGGGTTTATCCGATTTTTAACTTCTTCGAGAATTGGTGTCAAGACGAAAACCGTCACGGGGACTTCTTCGATGCGATCATGCGTGCGCAGCCTGATATTCTTAATGATTGGCGCGCTCGTCTCTGGTGTCGTTTCTTCCTGCTTTCGGTCTTCGCTACGATGTACCTCAATGATACTCAGCGTTCCGGTTTCTACGCCATTCTCGGTTTGGACGCTCGCGAGTACGATAAGTATGTAATCGAGAAGACCAATGAAACCGCCGGCCGCGTCTTCCCGATTGTTCTTGATGTGGATAGTCCTGAATTTTATGATCGCCTAGAGATTTGTGTTCGCAATAACGAGGGATTACGGGCGATCGATAGCGAAAACAGTGCCGCACCGGTTAAATTACTGAAGAAATTGCCTATCTTCGCCTCTAACGCTTGGCAATTCCTCAAATTGTACCTGATGAAACCGATTCGGGTCGATAAATTAGCCGGTAGCGTCCGTTAAAAAGTTTGTTTTCTTGAGACATGGTGAGGGTGGGTTAAACCACCCTTTTTTTGTCGATAAAATTCTTAAGAAAATCCTCTGATATTTCTATCCTCGCTAGACTGGATCCTAGGGGTGTGAACTAGGTTTTTACTTTTTACTTTTCACTGTCAAAAATATGGCTATTTATAGTGAATTACCCACAGGACAACGTCTCTATCTCGATAATCAGGGGCTGCAGACGATTGTAACCCTCGCTAGTGGTGCAGTGGGACAACAACAGCAGTCTAGCAGTAGTTTTGCTACGGGAGTTTGGACAAAAGAACCCCAAATAGAGATAATTCCCCAAGGGGCAATTATTGAAATTATCACCGAAACCGGACCCCACAGAATCCAAATTCAGGGAAGCAGTATCGGTTTTTCCTCTCCTCATACCTCTGGAGTTTCTCAGTCCTCTCAATCGACCACTGCTACCAGTTTCTCCTCCTCACCGATGCAACCGATGCAACCGATGCAACCAATGCAACCAATGCAACCGATGCAACCGATGAAAATGGGCAATATGTCGATGAATTTTGCCCCTATGGAAATGGAGATGGGAGATATGAAAATGAGCATGGGAGACACAAAAACCGTCAGCAAAACGCGATTTTGTAGTCAATGCGGGGCAAAAGTAGCGGCAACCGATCGCTTTTGTAGTAGCTGTGGTCATCAGTTACAGTAATAAAACCTGTTTAGCTAAATCCATAACTCCTTTTCGGGCAAAATTTTGGGGAGCATCTCATTTATGCAGGTTAGTAGTTATACTTGTCACTAAAACTGTTTTCTAGCAAGGCTTTCAAAATAGCTTGACATAAAAACCTGATTTAAAGGTTACAAAGGTGAGATGCTCCCAAATTTTGTTTATATTAGCTAAATTGACCCGCTTCTAACCAGATTCGTCCACAGCGATCAAAAAGTTTATCGAATAGGGAATTGGCTGTGCCAAAGTAATAAAGCAACCGGTGTAAAGATCAGTTGCTCTGGAGAAGAACTGTATTTCAAGGGGGAATTGCTGAACTGCCCAATTTTGCTATACTGAAACCCATAACTCAAAATAGCGTTTGTTAAGTCGAGGTGTTAATGCAAGCAATGACTCCTATATACATAGAACGCCCTCCTATAGAGGAGAACTGTCGTCAGGCAATTCAAAATCCTGGAGGCCTGATTCGTATTAAAGCTCCTCAAAAAATGGGCAAAACTCTCCTACTAAGAAAAACTCTAGATTATGCTAGAAGCCTTGGATACCGAACCGCTAGTATTTATTTCTTGGAGTGGAGGCCGAATAATCCAATTTTTGATGACTATGAACAATTTCAGAAGTCGCTATGTATTAAAATTTCTCAATGTTTAAAAATAAAGGATATTGAAGGTAAGATTTCTGAAACTTGGGGAATTAGATTAAGTCAGACAAAACCTACAAACTATTTTCAGGATTATTGACTTAGTCAGGGAGAGCTAGTCGTTGGCTTTGATCGGTTTGAGGTTTTATTTGATAAACTAAATATTTTTGAGGATTTTTGTTGTTTGTTGCGAGCTTGGCACGAAAAAACAGAATTACAGTGGCAAAATTTGAAATTGATTCTTGTTAATTCAACAGATGACTACCCAGAACTTGATATTAATCACTCACCATTTAATGTCGGTATAGGAGTTAATTAATCGACTGGATTAACTGGATTTTCCCTTTCACAAACAAGAGAATTATTAAATTTTTATCAGCTAGAAGATCTAAGCATAGCTAATGAAACAGTCCTACAGAAGTTTGTTGATTTTGTCGGAGGTCATCCTTTTCTTTTAGATGAATCCTTCAAGTATTTACGAATAAACCCGACTCAAACTTTACAACAAGTAAAGGAGGAATCTCCTACACAAACAGGGATTTTCAATCATCATCTTGGAGAAATTCTAGAAACTCTGGATAGCCACCAATATCTTAAAGATGATTATATTAAAATAATTCAACAATTTAATCGCGGTATCGCTAGAATCGATGCTCAAAAAACTCATAGTTTCAGCCTTAGTTTTACAGAACATGATTTACGACAGACATTTCCCTATAAAAATATTCCCTTAGCTTTTATTAATGATATGGAAGCCATTGGTTACGGCATTTTCTTAGGTGATGGAGAGGATAAATTAGAAGAACTTTACACTGCTGAGTATCAATCCAAACCCGAAGATAATCGAGCCTTGATGCTAGTTACTGACGGTCTAGGTCAAGCATTATGGCATAGCTGTTCAGAAGGACAAAAATTAAAACCGATACCTTCTGAAGGGGGACATACTGATTTTGGAGTAAGCAATGACCAAGATATAGAACTTCTAAAATTCTTAAAACGACTGAAACAAGACAAAGATGATAATAGCCCTGTCAGTTATGAATATGTCCTTTCCAGACCTGGTTTGGTCAGAATATATCAGTTTGTGAAAAATCTACCTGAATGGGGAAACCAACCCGATATGAATGATGCCGATACCATCATACAATTGGCACAATCTGGAAATACACTATGTAAAAATGCCTTAGATCAATTTATTTCTATTTGGGGAGCGCAGGCTGGAAATCTAGCTCTCACTTACAAGGCGGTTGGCGGTGTCTATATTGGAGGTATTTCTATCCCGATTGAAATTTTAAAAGAAGGTAAATTTCGGGATGCTTTTATTAACATTGAATTAGGGTTTTCAGAAAACGTAGCCTAGTACGATCGCGACGCAGGGAACAGAGCCAATAGAGAGCCGAGGAAAAACTGCTACCCCGTTCAAGAGGAAGACAAGTAGCTTCAACGCTAGTGGAACACTGCATCTCGTAGGGTTGAATCTGCCACAGGGGACGACCAACCACATCATTTTCTCCCCAATAGCCGAGGATGACGATGATTGATTAACCAAAGAGCATCCAGACGCGAGGTTAGGGGATCACGGGGTTGAAATAGACGAGTGACGAGAGGTTTCCGCATAAGTACCACAGCTAGTAGAATTACCTTACCTCAGAATTAGAACGGGGTAGTAGCTTTTCTGTCCGTTTACCCGCCTATAACGATCGATAATAGAAAAAATACTTTCTGCCGATCGGTCACTGTTAATGGCTTCTAATTGGGATATCTTGTTAATACAAGCGGCACGTCAGGGCAATCTGGCGCGGGTTCAAGCTTTACTGAGTCAGGGGGCAAATGTCAACGCCACCGATGGCCAAAATACGACGGCTTTAATCTATGCCGTGCAGGGGGGTCATCGGGAAATTGTGGCAATTTTGCGAGAATTTGGGGCAGATATCAACAAAAGTAAACAACCTCAAGGTTTAAGCCCTCTCATGTTAGCGGCTGCCCTCAATCACAGTGAAATCCTCGCTCAATTAATCGCCGCCGGTGCTAATGTCAATCAGGTTAATCAAGATGGTACACCAGCACTAATGATCGCCACTTATAAGGGTTATACAGCGATCGCAGAACAGTTATTAACCGCCGGCGCTCGGGTCAATATGCGCGATCGGGATGGAGATACGGCTTTATCTGTAGCAATTAGCCAAAATTACGCTGCAATTGTCGGTTTACTGCTCGATAGTGGTGTAGATGAAGAAATCCGTCAAGAAGCTTGGTTAGAGGCTCTCAACGCTAATCGTCCAGAAATCCTCCAATTGTTTATTAACCGTGGTATGCCTCTCGATGCTCCCACTTTATCTGGGGAAACTCCCCTCATTTTGGCTGTAGAGAGGGGAAATCTCGGCAGCGTACAAACTTTACTGCAAGCGGGAGCAAATCCGAATATCAGCACGGAGGAGGGAGAAACTGCCCTGATGCTCGCCGCTGCTGAGGGATATTTCGATATTGTCCGACTTTTACTCGCTCAGGGGGCCAGTGTTGACAATCAAAATCAGGCCGGAGAAACGGCCCTGCATTTAGCCACGATCGAAGGACATTTAGAGATCGTTCAGGCCCTACTACAAGCTGGCGCTTTTGTCAATCACCGCAACCATTTTGGGGATACACCCTTGCTCATCGCCACGGTGCAGGGATACGAAGCGATCGTTTTAGAATTGTTAAAACAGGGAGCGGAGCCTAACCTAACTCAGCAGGGAGAAACACCATTAACTTTGGCTCTACAGCGCCAATTTACGGAAATCTGCCGTTATCTCCTCGACTACGGGGCCAATGCCAACGCCGTTTATCCCGATGGCAAAACCGTCCTCATGAAAGCTTGTGAGGACAATAATAGTCAATTGGTGCGCTGGTTAATCGATATCGGCGCTGATGTCAATAAACTCGATTTTAGCGGCGCTTCCCCGTTAATGTGGGCGAGTTATCACGGTTGTCTCGACACGGTTAAAGTTTTGTTAGACGGGGGAAAGGTGAACTTAAATCAGAAAAATCAAGGGGGAATGACCGCTTTAATGTTAGCTAAATTTAATCACCATCAGGCGATCGTTTCTTTATTACAACAAGCAGGAGCGATCGAGTAGAAGTGCAAGTTTAGCGATCAGCGATCGCTATTTCCTCTCAATTCTGCGTTACCATGACCACGGTGATATTATCAGAACCGCCGGCTTCTTTGGCCGCTGCCACTAAATTCTTGACAATTTCCTGACAATCAGCACCAGTCTGCAAATAATCGCTAATTTCCTGGTCGGACAGTTCTTCCGTCAAACCATCACTACAGAGAATTAAACTATCGCCGGATTGCAGATCGAGGGGAGATACCGTCACTGGGGGCAAATCGCGACGACCAAGACATTGAAATAAAATATGTCGCCAAGGGTGGTTTTTCGCCTCTTCTTTGGACAGATCACCCATTTTGATCGCCCTAGCTATCCAAGTATGATCCTCCGTCACCTGTTCTAATTTTTGCTCACGAAAGCGATAGAGACGGGAATCACCAATATGGGTGTACCAAGAGCCATCATCTCGGACGATAGCCATGACTAGGGTTGTCCCCATGTCCTGTCTTTCGGGATGTTTCAGTTGATCTTCAATAATCTTCTCGTTAGCGACGGTAATTGCCTCCTGTAGCAATTCTCCAGCAGTCAGGGGCGAATTCCAGTGTTCTTCTAGATGAGCTTGGATAGTTTCAGTGGCGATTTGACTAGCTTCCTGGGGGGGGGGGGGGGGGGGGGGGG
>NZ_JAQMSY010000124.1:0-16024 GCF_028329095.1 Microcystis sp. CS-574 | reverse complement strand
TTTCAAGACTCGGTTAACAATTTGTAATATTCCTTGTTGACACCCTTACTGACAAAGAAAAAACTGAAATCAAGTCAGGATAAGGGTTGGAGTGCTTACTGCAAAAATTGTTAAGAAAGATCCCTATAAGGGATAGCCTTATCAAGGGGGGCAGGGGGGATCGAACCTAAAATCCATTTTTAATTTAATTATAACCAGCTACTTAAGCTTATCTCCCTCGGATTGCCATTAAATTTTAACTGGAAGCAATTACCCCAGATTGTTGAAACCATTGGCTAATTCCGGCGGCTAAAACCTGCGCTAATTGTTTTTGTGCCTGAGGATCGGTAATCCATTCAAATTCTTGAGGATTACTCATAAATCCTAACTCTAATAACAATGAAGGACTACTATAGGGACGAGTTAAAGCTAAATTATTCCAAAATACCCCATAGGAAGGACGGTTAAGATTTTTGGTTAAATAATCGTGGAGAAAAACTGATAAATCCGCTGCTTGGGGATGATACCAAAATATGCCAATTCCTTGAGTATTTAAGGCATCTCCATCATCGGGTAAAGCATTATAGTGAACCGATAGTGCTAGGGTTGGTTGTAGATTATTAATCATCTCTACCCGTGCCGGTAGGGATAGTTCGATGTCCGTTTCTCTGGTTAAATAAACTGTTGCCCCCAATTTTTCTAACTCCCGTTTAATTAATTTAGACATAACTAAATTAATCTCTTTTTCTGTGTAACCCGTCGGACCGACAGCGCCAGTTTCTTTACCTCCGTGTCCGGGATCTAATAAAATAACTTTGCCCTGTAAATTATCACTTTTTTCCGGGGGATGACGCAGGGTTAAGATTAAATTTGTCCCCTGGTAACGAAGACTATAACCCCACTGTTGTTTTTGGTTAAGATTAAAAGTGTATTCTATCGTAGTCGGGTTGATTTGTCGCCAATCTAAACGTCTGACCAAAGGATTATCCACTAGAAAAATTGTATCGGTTTGGGCAATGGTATTATAAAGAGTCAAAATAAATTTATCATCTTCTTGTCTCACGGCGATGGGTACAGGATGGGAGAGGGGGAAAATAATTTCTGTTGCTTGATTGATACTGCGAGAAGAGAGACCACGAATATTAGCATTATCTAGGACTTCATTAACTATTAAACGGGTTTCTCGCTCTAAAATCCAACCACCATAATCTAACCGTAACCAATCCCCTTCTTTCCCGGTGACTCTCGCTTTCGTGCCTTGGGGTAAAGGAGTTAAACGGGAATAATTACTACCCGGCCCCGTGCGAGCTACTCCTTGGTCTGCTATAATTTCAATCACTGGTAAATTTTGATCGCTAATAATGTTAATTTCTCCTTGACCTTGTTGGCTAATCGAGCGATTATTTAATTGTGCTGTAAAAATAGGTTTTCCTAAGTTAGCCTCTTGCTTAAACTGCTGACAACCTCGATAGTAACCAGTTTTATCCTCGGAATTCGCTTGATTAAAATTAGTTAAAACTGCGGCATTACTAGGCAGTTTTGTGGTTTGAGTTTGGGGTAAAAGAGGTAAGATTTTATCTCCTAACTGCACAGAAACCTGAGCTTGGGGAGTGGCAATCGCACTAAAACAAATCCATTCCCCCACTAACCTCGTCTTATGGACAGAAGGACTGAGAGAGTTATCAGCAAAAGCTAATTCGTGGGGAATAACTGCTTGAGTATCTAGACGAATTATTTGACGATTAATAGTTTGGTTTTGATAGCGAATAGTGAAATTATTTTCGCCAACTTCTAGGGGAAAACTAGGGGCAAAATATCCTTTAGCACTGCGTTGAATCGGTTGATTATTGAGCAAAACTTGACCCGATGGAGGAGCAGAACCAATAAAAAAGATTCTCGATGCCGTGGTTTGATGATTATCGGGAGGATAAACAATCATTAATGAGGCAGATTTAGCGCTGATACTGTGATAAAAACCGATTAATAGCACTAAAACTAAACCGATTAAGATATTTTGCCCAAAAGTTCTCACCTTTAACCAGAATAGCCCCATATTATCCCCCTCTTAGCTGACAAATATTATCCTAAGACAAATTCTGGAGGTTTGTTGTTCGTCTTCTCAGTTGTACTGTATTTAAACTGATCGGGAAAATTTAGTACAAATGCTCTGACTTCTTCTCCCCTCTCCCTGTTTTTGACCCTCATCCCTTATGATCAATATAGATTAACTTTTGTAAAGGAATCGGAGTTATGGCTTTAACCGTTGGAACAATCGCACCGAACTTTACCACCACCGACGATACTGGAAAAACCGTTTCCCTGTCGGATTTTCAAGGTAAAGTCGTAGTTTTATACTTCTATCCCAAAGATGACACCCCCGGCTGCACCAAGCAAGCGCAAAGCTTCCGGGATAACTACGAACAATACCAAGACAAGGAAATAGTAGTCTTCGGGGTGAGCAGGGATGACCAGGGTTCCCATGCACAATTTAAAGAAAAATACAGTTTACCCTTCCAATTGCTCGTAGATACCGATGGTGCTATCACCAAAGCTTATGACGTCGATGGGGGTGGCTATTCTAAGCGCGTCACCTATATCATCGATGCAGAAGGCAAAATTAGCCATGTGGATGAAAAAGTGAATACCGCTAGTCACGCATCGGATATTCTCTGCGTCGTCGGTTAATTTTTCCTAAAATCTTTTCTGGGTGTGTTAGGGGGGCCTAATACACCCGATATCTATTTTTTAGTTCACTGATAATCAGTTTTTAATAACCGGATTGAGTATGACTAAATAGGGCCTGCTGATGAGGAACTGAATATCAAAAATCGGACTAAAATAATACTATTATCAAATATCTTGGTGGGATTAATCGGCAATCATGGTTAAGTTTAGCAAGTACCTAAAGAGGTTTGGGATTGTTGCTGGAGTGGCTTTTTTGTTGTTGGTTACTCACCGAGCGGCTCCCCGAAAGGCAGTGGAAAATGAGCAGATGAAGGGGGTTTGGTTAACCAATATTGGCACGATATTGTTACATCACACTACGTCCTTAGATGAGGTGTTAAATCATCTTTCGCAATCGGGTTATGACCGGGTGTATTTTAGTGTTTATGGGTTTGGGGGAACACTTTATCCGACTTCCCAACGTCCGACGAATTGGTTGTTTGTGCCGCCGTTGAGCAATCCCTGGAGGGCAGCGGTTAAGGAGTCTTTACGGCAGGGTTTGAAGCCATTTGCTTGGTTTGAGTATGGTTTGATGTTATCCCCTAAGGATCCCATTGCCAAAAAGCATCCGGATTGGCTATTAAAAACGCCCGCAGGGAAGACGGTGGTGGAAACCAATGTCTGGTTAGATCCGGCGAATCCGCAGGTACAATCCTATCTTTTGGGGAATATGGAAGATATTTTAAAAGAAAAAGATTTGGCGGGGATTCAGTTAGATGATCATTGGGCAGTTCCGCGTGTTTTTGGTAATAAAAGTCAGGCTTTAACGAATTTAACCCGCAAGTTGCACGATCATGTCAAGGCGATTAATCCCAAGTTGGTGGTGAGTCTTTCGCCTAATCCTCACTCTTTTGCGGTGAATAAATATAATCAAAATTGGTTGGCTTGGGTGCGTCAAGGGATTGTGGATGAGGTGGTCTTACAGATCTATCGGAAAACTCCCAATCAGGTGGCGGCGAGTCTTTCGGGATCGGGACTGGCGACAGCTTCCCGGTATGTGCCGGTGGGGGTGGGTTTATATGCGGGTTGGAATCCTGATTTTTCCTTAAAGGGTTTACAAGCTCAGGTGAGGACGGTGGAGCAGCAGGGTTATGGCTATTCGTTATTTTCTTGGGAATTTGTGGTCATGCGTCATCTTTTTAATCATATTCCTCGGTTTTAAGTAGGTAGGCTAGTATAATTAAGGGTGTTAAGTAAGTGGTTCTAATTAAATAGAAGATAGATTTTGCCTTCGATCTCCCCCTGCCCCCCTTAATCCCCCCTTGATAAGGGGGATATTTGACAATTTTTAACATCTACCTACTTATCTTGTGGGGAAATGATTACCTTGTCATCAAAAATTAATATATTTTTAAGGCTTACGATCTAATTTTTTGCTTTTACTAAAATGTCAAATGTTATTGAAATTGTCAAAAACTTAGCCAATAGAGAAGCCAAGCGCACTGAAGCCGATATACAAGCTGGCATCAGGGATTTATTACTTCAAGCTGCACTAGATCTCGATGATGAAGATCTTGATGTAAAACTTGAATCTCAATTGGGTGATCGCCGTAGAATTGATGTTGAAGTAGGATCGGTAGTCATTGAAGTCAAAAAAGATTTACGGAAAGCAAAAATTCTCGCTGATGCGATAGAGCAATTATCGGGCTATGTCGCAGTTCGGACGCAGCAAACGGGGCAAAACTATATTGGTATTTTATCGGATGGTTTGGAATGGCGGTGTTTTCATCTCAAACCATCAAAGGATTTTGTTGAAGTCTCTAAACATTTAGTAAATGCAAATAATCCCGATGCCGATAAATTAATTGCTTGGTTAGATGGTGTTTTGGCAACAAAGCAAGACGTTATTCCTACTCCAGAAGAAATCAATAATAAGCTGGGTGTAGAAAGCTCTTCCTATGCCATTAATCATGCAACTTTATTAAGTTTGTATGAGGAAAACAAAGAGCTTCCTACAGTAAAAATGAAGCGTCTATTATGGGCGAAACTTTTGACGACAGCGTTAGGTAGTCAATTCAAAGATAGTGATGAATTATTCGTTGAGCATACGTTACTGGTGAATGTATCTGAAATTATTGCTCATGCTGTTTTAGGTCTAAATGTTAATGATTTATCGCCCGCTTCTCTTTTATCAGGTTCTCAGTTTGAGATTAGCGGTATTTATGGCGTAATTGAAAGCGACTTTTTTGATTGGGTGATAGAAGTTGAGGAAGGTGATATTTTTATTCGTTCATTAGCTCGTAAAATTTCTCGTTTTAATTGGGGGGAAGTGGCCTATGACATTATGAAAGTCTTATATGAATCAATCATTGCTCAGGAATTAAGAAAACAATTAGGAGAGTATTACACACCAGACTGGCTGGCGGAGGCTATTGTTGAAAAAACAATTAAAGACCCCTTAAATAAGCGTGTTTTAGATCCGTCTTGCGGTTCTGGAACTTTCTTGTTTCATGCGGTTAAAAATCTTTTTAAAAAAGCAGCGCAAGAGAAATTGTCTCTGCGTGAATCTCTTGAAACTTTGGCAAGGAATGTTATTGGCTTTGATATTCATCCAGTCGCAGTGACGTTAGCTCGTGTAACTTATCTTTTGGCAATTGGTCGTGATAATTTGACTAATCCAAGCAGAGGGGAAATTAATATTCCTGTTTATTTGGCTGATTCTATGCAATGGCGACAAAAGCAATATGATCTATGGTCAAGAGATCACGTCATTATTGAAACGGATAGTGAAGGACAGTTATTTAAATCGGAGTTACGTTTTCCCCATGAGCTTCTAAAAAGTTCCCATACTTTTGATGAGCTTGTAAAAGAATTAGCAGATAAAGCTACTCAAAAAGATTACGGTAAACCGATACCTTCTTTAACGGGGGTATTTCGGCGATTAGCTATCCCTGAAAAGTTTCATGAGACGATTAAAAGTACATTTTCCGTTATGTGTGAACTCCATGAAAGCGGACGGGATCATATTTGGAGCTATTATGTGCGTAATTTGGTCCGTCCTGTTTGGTTGAGTTTGCCGCAAAATCGGGTTGATATTCTAATTGGAAATCCGCCCTGGCTTTCTTATCGGCATATGCCTAAAGAGATGCAACAATCATTTAAGGAAATGAGTGAAGAGCGCTCACTTTGGCATGGGGCAAAGAATGCCACACATCAAGATCTTTCAGCATTGTTTGTCGCTAAAACTATTGAAACTTATTTGGGTGAAGGTGGCAAGTTTGCTTTTGTGATGCCTAATTCAGTAACGGATAGAGAATATTTTGGAGGATTTCGAGAGGGGAATTATTGCCTAGGGAAAGGAGCAACAACATACGTTGAATTTGCAGAATCTTGGGATTTACGAAGACTAAGACCCCATTTTTTTCCTAGAGGTGCATCGGTTATTTTTGGTAAGAGATCTCAAAAACCTGTAAAAATGCCTTTGATTGCTGAATATTGGACAGGAAAAATCAACGAACCTAAATCATCGTGGAGCGTGATTAAAAAATCACTTAAATTCCCTAAAGAAGAAATAAAAATAGGCTCAGAAAATAAAATTTCTCCCTATCATTCCCAATTTTCACAGGGAGCTACAATAGTTCCTAAAGTTCTTTTATTTGTTGAAGAAAAAATATCTAGTCCGTTAGGTTTAGCTTCTGGACGTAAGTTAGTTCAGTCAAAACGATCTGCTAATGAGAAAAAACCCTGGAAAGATCTTCCTACTTTAGAAGGAACAATTGAAAGTGATTTTATCAGACCTTTATATACAGGAGCATCTATTTTACCTTTTCGTTGTCAAGAACCCGAATTAGCAATTATTCCCTGGAATGGAAAAGTCTTAATGGATGGAGAATCTGAATTAATTGATCTGTATCCTGGCTTATGTGCTTGGTGGCACAAAGCAGAAGAAATATGGGATGAATATCGAACTAATGATCGATTGACCTTACTTGAAAGAATTAATTATCAAAAAGGATTATCCCAGCAGTTTCCTATACCAAAAGAAAGAATTTTATACGCAAAATCTGGAATGCACATTTGTGCGGCTAGATTATCCAATAGACAAGCTATTATTGATCACAAACTTTACTGGGCAACGACTGAAAGCTTAGAAGAATCCCATTATTTATGTGCAATCTTAAATGCAGAGATTACAACTTTAGAAACTCGTCCTTTAATGTCTTATGGGAAAGACGAAAGAGATGTGTGTAAGCACGTCTGGCAACTTAACATCCCTAAATTTAATCCTCAAGATCAATTGCATCTTAAAATCTCACAAATTGGTCAAGCCCTAGAAAAAGATATTTCTCAACTTGAATTGAGAGATGTTTATTTTGCTAATATTCGTCAAGATATTAGAAAATATATAAGAAATAGTAGCCAAGGGAAAGAGTTGGAAAAATTAGTAGAAGAACTTTTACTTGCTAAAAAAGTGATTGAAACCGATGCCACCAAGGTTACTGATTAGATCAATCAACAACTCCAAACCTTAAATATTCAAATTTAATAGGGAAAAATTATGCAAACTTCATAAAAGAAACCCTTAAAGTTGGGTTTCTACGAAACTGAGGGCCTTCACCCTAACATTTTTAATACAATCGACCGCGCCAACTTTGGGGACGGGTAAAAGCAGAAATAAAAATGCGGATAACTGCCAGCGGATCCGCTAGGGGAGATAGCCAAAATAATCCCGAAGATAGATTGACTTTTTCGCCCCGATAGTAGCTAGGAGAAACAGCCAATAAAAGGGCAAAACGAATCAATAACAGCAGCAGGTTTAAAGTCAAGACAATTTTTAAACTCAGGAAATCGTAGCCAAAAATCAAAGCTGTGAGCAGTAAAGGAGTGATAATTATCGGTAATCCCTGAGTAAGAGCTAATAAAGCTAAATCGCCCCATAATTGCCCCTGATAGGAGGCATCTTTGAGGTCAAGGGATCTGCCCCATTCGCGCCAAGTTTCCTTGAGTCCTTCGTACATCCGCACGCGAATCAACTTCGCCCCATCGAGAAATCCCACCCGATAGCCTTTGGTTGCCGCTAGACGGGCGAGGGTGACATCATCGCAAAAAGAACCTTTTGCCCCGCTATAACCGTCTAAAGCCGCTAAAACTGACCGCCGGCAGAGAAAACATTGACCATTGGCCATGACTCGTTCGGGATCTTGCCCGCGCACTCCGGCCGCATCAAAGCGATAGAGCAAAGTCATCAATAAAGCCGGCTGTAACCACCATTCTCCCGGATAGGAGAGGATAAATTGCGGCGACAGGGAAACTAAATCGTAACCTTCTGCGATCGCAGCTTTGACCAAACTAGCCACTAAATTTGCTTGGGGTTGGGTATCGGCATCAATGCCCAAAATCCAGTCACTTTCAGGAGAACTAAACAAAAAACCATTGTGTAACGCCCAGGGACGACCTACCCAATCGTAGGGCAAAGGATCATCGGTTTTCAAGCGAAAGCGGGGGTCTTTTGCCGCCATCTCTTTGACTTTTTCCCGCGTACCATCTTGGGAATTGCTATCGACAATCAGAATTTCTCGCACTTCGTAACTCTGTTGACTCAATCCCTGTAAACAACCGTCAATCCTGGCCACTTCGTTTAACGTCGGCACAATCACGCTTACCGTCCCTAACATCTCCGGGGTGGGGGGTTGGGGAGTCAGGGGAGGACGACGACGCGCCCCTTTTAGCAGACGGGAAAGAAGGATAAAAAAGGCAACAGCCTGAGACAGCAGTAGCCCCAGGCAGAATGCACCGAGAATTATCTCAGTTAACAACTTATTTGGCTCCTCTCACCGAAACAACGGGGATTTTTAGGGTTGTTACTTCGCTTGTCGGCACTGTTTGCCCGGAAGCAACAGCCTTGGCGCGATTGTAGAGGAGTGTTAAAGGCAGAATACCGGTGAGTAATCCTAAGAAAATCGGCGGATAAATACCGGCACCCATACTCATGACCGTAGCAAAGCCAAAATTACCCAAATACATCACAAAAGGCAGGGTTAAATCTTGACTTGGCAGTTTCACCGGTTGCACTTGCCAAATTAAAGTGGCTACCGTCATAAAAACACAGCCCGTGCCAAACCAACCGGCAAAATTTTCATAGGGCATCCCAAAGAAGGCCCCCGGTTGTTCCCAAATCCAGAAGGGTATGGTAGTTTGACTCATGGCCGGATCTAGGACAAAATCCCAGGAAGTTAATAATACCGCCCCGATAGCGATCGATCCTAGATTTTGTAGCCACTGGGGTATAGCAAGAGTGGATAAACCAACACGAGCGATAATATAGGCACTAAAACCGAGATAAAACCAAGATAGGGGGATAGTAAAGGGGACTAAACCCGCAATTTTGTAACCTAAGCCCGAAAGATAACGATAATGACCGAAAGGAAAGCCGGTACTGGTTCCTAATAGTTCGCTACAAAGGGATAAACTGATAGCGGGAACCATGAATCCTAACCAGTGCCACACTCCTAGAGTCCGATAGGCATAAACAGCCACGGCTGCCATTCCTAACACCATATACACCACACCCCCCCCAGCCATTGACCAAGCAAAGAAGGTTTTGCCAAAATCTGGTAAATTGACCACAAATTCGGGATGGGGCAGAACTAGCAACAATCCGGCTAGTCCAAAAGCCATCGATACAATATGACCGATGAGCAGAGCTTTTTCGATCGCAATTAGTCGTCTCATTAAATCTCTAGCGCTGCGAAAGGATAATCATTTTCAAGTTTACAAATCTTTATTAAAGGATTATTACGCAGATCGGTCACTTGCGGCAAAAAAGTTTTACGCGGGTTAGGGATTTGCCTGTATTAGTTGTTTAGGAGTCAGTAGGCAGCAGTCAGGAGGGAGGAAAATCAATTAAATGGTTTATTTAGAGATTTTATGTTACCTTATACTTAGTTTTTTCATTTTTTTCAACCCCCAAAAATTAATTATGCTAGGGGCAATGGCTAAAAATGCCTGACAATATATATTCACAATCATGTTTTTAGCCTAAAAAAAGGGCATTCTAGAGTTAAGTCCTCTTGATCACTGAGGAATTGCAGCGGTTCTTTAAGAAACTCTCTCCATCAGACTCACTATAATTAAAACGTTAGCCTAGCTATGTCGGCAGAATCTAGACATCGGCGCCTGCTTGCCAATCGATACCAACTGGTCGAGTTGATCGGTAGCGGTGCCATGGGACAAGTATATCGAGCGGAAGATAAACTATTAGGTGGCGTAACCGTCGCCGTGAAATTTCTCTCGCAAACTCTCCTCAACAAAAGAATGCGTGAGCGTTTCGAGCGAGAGGCAACTATTTCGGCACTTTTAGGCGAAAAAAGTATTCATATTGTTAAAGTTCGTGATTATGGTATAGATGAAAAGGAAGTCCCCTTCTACGTCATGGAATTTTTGCGGGGGGAAAGCATAGGAGAAATCATCAAATATCACCCGCTGCCTCTCTCGCGCTTCTTTCATCTCACCCGTCAGATTTGTTTCGGCATCGAATGCGCCCATAAGGGTATTATCTTCCAAGGCGAGATCTGTCCGATTATTCACCGGGACATCAAACCTAGCAATATTATCGTGGTTCAGGACTCAGGATTAGGAGAATTGGTGAAAATTCTCGATTTTGGCATCGCTCAACTCATCCAGTCGGGAGAATCCCAAACCCAATCGTTTATGGGAACCTTAGCCTATTGTTCCCCAGAACAGATGGAAGGTAAAGAACTCGATCATCGTTCCGATATCTACAGTTTCGGGATCGTGATGTACGAGATGCTCACGGGAAAAACGCCCTTTTTTCCCGATAATTCTTCCTTTGGCGGTTGGTATGAGGTGCACCACTACGCTGAACCCCGTCCCTTTAATCCTAGCTTGCAATTACCGCCAGAATTAGAACAGTTAATCCTGCGCTGTTTAGCCAAGGCACCCAGCGATCGACCGCAAAGTGTTACAGATATACTACAACTTCTCGAACGACTCGAACCCCTAGTCAAAAATAATCAACCGAATAAATTGCATCGTATCGGTGAAATAGTCAAAAAAATCGACGATTACACCGCCAAAACTAAAACCCTTGATGATTTAGATCGAACCAGTGTTGCTGTCGCGAATACCAAGGATATCTGTCTCAAGTCCAGTTGGCCCGAAGATAAACCGCGCCAAAAAATCGTCTTCCCACGCTGTATCAAGGCTGCCGACGGCGTTTTTGCCAGTTTATGGGTAATGTTGGATCGAGAAGATATCCCCGTCCGGGTTGCTAGTGTCCGTTATAATCAATTCCTCTTCTTACCCACACCCCACCCGATGATTCTCTGGATTACTGTCCTCTATCATCGTCAACAGGGACCCCGCTGGTTGCCCTGTTATTTGGACTTAAAAACCCCCCAGGGTCAAAAAATGACCAAAACCCTTGCCGAAACCGGTCAATACTGGATTTTATTTTTCTCCCTCGAAGGTGGCCCAATCTGTGAAAATGTGATCACCGCTAATATTCCCGCCAATCAATGCCAAATTTTGCAGCAATGGGTGAGAGATAGTCAATTAGCTCCAGTGGGCAGCCCGCAAATTAGCAAGCAGACGTTAAAACAGAAACTGGAGGAACTTAAACCCAAAATTCTGGCCAAATTAGAGTCGGAATTAGCCCAAGGCATACCAATTTAACTTTCTAAAAAATCAAATCGGGGGGGTATTAACTAACCCCCCCTTTTATCTATACTACTCACCCAGATTATAGAGGTCGATAGACACGGTAATCAATATTGGGGAAAATATTATCGATTTCCTCGACTTTTTCCAGCCAACCAGAGTCAATCTTCTCGGATTTCACATCTTCATAGATTTTATTTAACCGCAGCAGATGGGAACGAGTGCGCCGGACAGCATAGGGAACCATGGTACCGGTTCGCATAATAAAAGCCCAGTCAGAAGATTGCGCTAATAATAACTCCCGGGCCGCCTGATTTAAAGCCCGTTCCTGCAATTCATCCTCCGCTTCATGATGACTTAATTCAATCATCCGTTCCGTGCCTTTGTGCAGGTGAGGATAGATCCAAGCGTTGGTTTCATTTAGCCAGTATTCGTGAAAACCCTTATAACCCCAACTGGATTGGGAAGGACGACAGACCTGCTGATGGGGGTTAGACCGGAGATAATCGGCTAAATGGGTCATTTGGTAGATATTTTGGTCATACCAAGACTTACGGAACAGAAAATCAATAAACCAGGGTCCCTCATACCACCAGTGACCGAATAACTCGGCATCGTAGGGAGAAACCACCAGGGGAGGACGGCCCATTATTCCGGCTAAACTCTCCACTTGCCGCTCGCGATTATACATAAAATTGCCCGCGTGTTCGGCGGCTTTTTCTTTGGCCCAGTAGGGGTCATAAAGCCCTTTTTCCGATAAACCACCGTCCCGGCTAGTAATTTTGTGGTATTTAATGCCTATATTCTTGCGTTGACCGTTGGGCATGATATAGGGCTTAATATACTCGTATTCCGCTTCCCAGCCCAAATCTTTATAGAATTCCCGATAAACTATATCCCCCGGATAACCGACTTGGGAAGACCACACCTGTTGGGAAGATTCATGGTCACGACCGAAAGCAGCCACCCCAGTTTCCGTGAAAATGGGCGCGTAACTGCCGTAACGGGGACGAGGACGACCGTAGAGAATACCGTGGCCATCGACGAGGAAGTAACGAATGCCCGCATCGGCTAACATTCTTTCTACCCCTTCATAGTAGGCACATTCCGGCAACCAAATGCCCTTGGGACGACGACCGAAATTTTCTTCGTAGTGTTGACAGGCCACCTCAATTTGCGCCCACACCGCTTGTGGGTACATTTTCATCAGGGGCATATAACCATGGGTCGCACCACAGGTGATAATTTCTAGGTTATTACTGTCGAGGAATTGTTTAAAGGCTTTGACCAGATCTCCATCGTATTTTTCCCAAGTTTGTCGGATACTTTGGAAGGATTCAGCGTAATATTCGGCTAAGTAGCGAATATGACCATTATGTTGATTATGGTCGATTTCTTTAGCAATTAATTCTTCTAACTTACCTAAGTGTTCTTCATAACGCTCTTGCAGTAACGGATCCCGCAGCATCGACACCAAAGGCGGAGTCATGCTCATGGTCATTTTAAAATCGATACCATCCCGCTTGAGACCTTCAAAAACTTGCAGGAGAGGGATGTAGGTTTCTGTGATTGCTTCGTATAACCATTCTTCTTCGAGGACGTAATCGCTTTCGGGATGGCGGACGAAAGGGAGATGCGCGTGGAGAACTAGGGCAACATAGCCAAAAGCCATAGGATTTCTTCTTAGAATTAAGGAATAAAACTTTAAGATTAGGTTGAGTAGATTTTATACTATCTTAAGCTTCTACAATAAAGAATATGATAAAAGTCGATCGACGATCGATCGATCCCGTTAATCCCTAGATTTACTAATTTTCCGATGCTCCCATCTAACGAGCCACTGACTGCTTTAGGAAGAGAGACGACAACGCCTCTCTCGATTCAACTTTTGCTATTTGTTGATGACCGTCCCAGTTCTCAAGAAATTATCCGTCAAATTCAGTCCTATCTCCAGTCTTTACAGTCTGATTACCCAATTGACCTACAAATCATCGAAATTCGCCAGCAACCTCATTTAGTCGAACATTTTCGCCTTGTAGCTACCCCCGCCTTGGTCAAAATTGCCCCCGGTCCCCGTCATACCCTCGCGGGCAGCAATCTGGTGGAACAGTTTAAAAAATGGTTGGTACGTTGGCAAAAAGCGATTAAAGAGGAGATTAAAAATGATCACGCTGAGGATGGACAACTTCAAGAGGTGGAACATTCGGGCGAACTCATCCGCATTGCCGATGAGGTTTTTCGTCTCAAACAGGAAAAGGAAGAATTATTAGAACAATTAAAATTTAAAGACCAAATTTTGGCTATGTTAGCCCACGATTTACGCAGTCCTCTCACCGCTGCTTCCATCGCTGTGGAAACCCTCGAATTAGCCTATCATCAACCGGATACGGAGCGCAGTCTGCAATTACGAGAACAACTGCACCAACAGGCCCGCAAACAGTTCCGGATTATGAACCGTTTGATCACAGATATTCTGCAAGCTTCTAAGAGCATGGCGGCGCAATTCACTCTCCACCAGAGTAAATTTTATCTGCAAGGTCTTTGTCAGGAAATTTTGTCTCAATTTACCGATACTTTTCAGGAAAAGACTTTAATTCTCCAAAGCGATATCCCCCAAGATTTGCCCCCCGTCTATGCTGATGAGGAGTTAATCCGACAGGTGATTATTAATCTCTTGGAGAATGGGATCAAATATACTCCCGCTGGCGGCGCAATTACCCTTTCCGTCCTTCATCGTACTACTCAAAAAGTACAGGTGAGCATCAGTGATACTGGCCCCGGCATTCCCGAAGAGAAACAAGAGCATATTTTTGAGGGTCATGTGCGTCTCAAACGGGATGAGGGTAAAGAAGGTTATGGCATCGGGTTATCGGTCTGTCGCAAGATTATTCGCGCCCACTACGGTCAAATTTGGGTGGATAGTGTCCCCGACCACGGCAGTAGTTTTCACTTCACTCTGCCAGTTTATCGCTAAAATGTTCCGCTAACCAATTATCAATGTCCCCTAAAACTAGGTCGGGGATTTCCCAGGGGAACAGATGGGCCGTTTCTGGGTAACATTTCCACTGAGACAGTTTCAGGTTTTCGGCCGTTTCTTGGCTCGAGGCACTGGTAATATGGCGATCATTTGCCCCCGCCAGAACTAAGCAGGGAATTGTGATTTTGTCAAGAGATTTTAAACAATTGTAACCTTTTTTTAAAGCCCGATTTAAAGCGCGATTAGCAGCTGGAGAAGTGCCTAAGTAGGCGGGAACAGCATCTTGAGCGAGATATTGATAGGATATCGCTTGATGTTGTGAAAAAAGGTACTGAAACAGCGAACGACGGGCAAAAGTATCAATATTCCAACGCCATCCCGGTTTAATCTGATTGAGAATTGCCGCCATCCCCGTCAAAATCAGATCTGTGGTGGTGATAGGAGGATGACTACCCCAAGGCCGTGCGGCCGAGGCCACGAGAATTAAACCAGGAAAGCGATCGGGATGCCGCAATACTAATTCCAGTGCGATTATACCCCCCAAAGACCAACCGAGAATTAAACATTGCTGGATTTTTTGGCGATCGAGCAGCTCGATTAAATCCTCTAGATGTTCTTCTAGCTGAAAATCCGGGCGATAACGACTTTTACCGTAGCCGCGCAGATCCGGGGCCAGGGTTTGCCAACGTTGGCAAAAATGATCGGTAAATACAGACATACTACCTGCCGAACCGGGATGACCGTGCAGACAGAGAATCGGATAGCCATTACCTTTGATCTTAACGTTGAGAGCGATCGACATTGATCAGTTATCAGTTATCAGTTATCAGTTACCAGTTACCAGTTATCAGATTTGAGTTTTAAGTGAGCAGTATGTAAGTACCTAAGCAAAATTAATTACACACATCTAACCCCGCTCTTGCCTCTTGCCTCTTGCCTATCTTCACTAGGAAATTAATTTTGCACGACTACTTATTAAGCGAGCAGTATTAAATAGCAGTTTCCTGCTGTCTTTTCACTGTTCACTGTTTACTGATCACTGATTATTGACTAGGATATATGAGCGATCGAGTCTCTGGTAAGTCATACTAGAGAATAGGAGAGAGTTGGTCTAGAGGTTGCGGGGTCATTTGATTAATGATTCCGAGGAAAGTCCGAACTCCCGAAAGACCACACTTGCTGGATAACGTCCAGTGCGCGCGAGCGTGAGGATAGTGCCACAGAAAAATACCGCCCCCTTTTTTCAGTGATTAGTAAACAGTAACGAAAGTAAATTCACTGATAACTAATAACTTTCCACTGATAACTGATACCTGATAACTGATTGGGGGTAAGGGTGCAAAGGTGCGGTAAGAGCGCACCAGCAGTATCGAGAGGTACTGGCTCGGTAAACCCCAGTGGGGAGCAAGGTGGAGGGACAAAGGTTGGTCTTTTTCCTGTCCCGTTTTTAGGAACCGCTTGAGGTAATTGGTAACAATTATCCCAGATAGATAACCTCTATTCCAACAAAGGTAAAAGCAATTTTACTGCTGTTGGGAAATACAGAATTCGGCTTATGTCTGACTCTCTCCTTTATCAGTTATCAGTTATCAGTTATCAGTATTCAGGAGTTAGTTATCAGGAGTCAGGAGTCAGTATTCAGGAGATAGGAGATTGCTTTTATTTATTCTCCCCACACCCCACACCCCACACCCTACACCCTACACCCTACACCCTACACCCCAC
>NZ_JAQMSY010000123.1:0-3568 GCF_028329095.1 Microcystis sp. CS-574 | reverse complement strand
GGTGTGGGGTGTGGGGTGTGGGGAGAATAAAGCTGCCTTCTGCCTTCTGCCTTCTGCCTTCTGCCTTCTGCCTTTTGCCTTTTGCCTTTTGCCTCCTGAATCCTGATAGCTAAAAAGCGGATAACTGTTCACTGAGGGCGGATTTAATGCGTTGGTTGCGGATTTCGCCAGCGTGGGTGACACAGGCACTATCAATGATGTCATCGGCAAAATCGAGGTTTAAACTGCCCTCTTTGCTGACTAAAAGCTGTAGCAGCATTTGCAGGTTTTTGGCGTACATCTGGCTGGCATTGGTGGCCACTGTAGCTGGAAGATTAACCGCTCCGACGATTTTTACCCCATTAACGATGATTTCTCGTCCCGGTTGGGTGTAAGCGCAATTTCCGCCCTGTTCCGCCGCTAAATCAACGATTACCGACCCCGCTTTCATGGTGGCGATCATTTCTTTGGTGACGAGCAGCGGAGCTTGTTTCCCCGGTACTTGGGCCGTGGTGATCACCACATCAGCCCGCTTAATTGGTTCCGTTAGGGCTTGACAAATGCGCTCCTGTGTGCTAAGAGAAACCTCTTTGGCATAACCGTTATCGGCGACGGTATCTTCTTCTAGGGGCATTTCAATAAATTTCGCCCCGACACTCTGCACTTCTTCTTTGACTTGCGGACGAATATCAAAAGCCTCCACCACTGCCCCCAAACGGCGGGCGGTAGCGCAAGCTTGCAATCCAGCGACTCCTGCCCCCAATACCAGCACTTTGGCGGGGGCGATCGTACCGGCGGCGGTAGTCATCATCGGGAACATTTTCGGCAGCTCAACGGCGGCGAGGAGTACCGCTTTGTAACCGGCGAGGTTAGCCTGAGAGGAGAGGGCATCCATACTCTGGGCGCGACTACTGCGGGGAATTAATTCCATGCTCAAAGCGGTGATCCCGCGCTCGGCTAATTTGGCAATGCGCCGGGGTTGACGCAGGGGATCGAGAAAGCCGATGAGGATACCGCCACCTTTCAGGCGATCGATCTCGCTATCGCTAGGAGGGACGACTTTGAGAATAATATCGGCAGTTTCATAGATATATTCGCTGTTTTCGCTCAGGGCGGCTCCCACGGCACTATAGGCACTATCGGCAAAGTTGGCGCTAATTCCCGCCCCATTTTGGACAATTACCTCAAATCCCGCCTTGACTAAACGGGCGACGGTATCCGGCACTAGCGCCACCCGCGCCTCGCCTTGGTCACTTTCTTTGATTACGCCGATTTTCATGGCTGGGTTTCTCCTTAATAAGTCCTTCTCTTGTCTTATGCTGTTGGGGTAAGGGTTTCGTTAAATGCGATCGATCCCTTGGGATAATTTCGAGTCAAAATTGCTTTTCACTTCCATCCTAGTTATCCTCACCTTTCTGGCTCTTTTTCGGGCTGAATCTTAGGATTATCTTCAGAATTAAAGGGTTTTGAGCGGCATTGTTTGGGAATTTTTTTTATAATGATGAGGTACAAAGTTTTCGTTCTGGGAAACGCCAAAACGGTTAACATTAGCTAGTCTTCGGCCTTAGATACCAGATTAAGTTATACTTCATATTGATGAGAAAGGCTGTAATAGGTCTCGACAATCTCAAAGTTTTAGAGTTTTTTTAACTTCGATCGCAATTCCTCTATTTCTGCATCTACTGCTGAATCCTTGAGGGTGGGTGGATGGGCAGTTTTACCCAGTAACATTCGTGCTTTTAGCAGTACCAACGCAGCCAACCACTCTTTCAGAGCGGAATTAGCCGGAGCAATGGCTTTACCGACTCCAGAACACCAGAATATTTGCAAAATTTAGCAATTTTGCAAATATTAGCCTCGCAGAATTAACCGCCCAATTAAGAAGATGTAGAATCAGTTTTAGAATTAGAGAAGGCAAAAGCAGCGGGTTTATTTTGATCGCCGCTCGATTGCCCGATCCAGAGAAGATCGCCTTGATAAAATACTCAGTAAATACATTGGAGTATGCCTGATATGAACGACAACGAAAAACAGAAGCTTGACAGCATTATCGTGCGAATTTTGCTGATTTTCGGACTTGGATTTTTAGCTGTGGAAGCTTGGAAGAATGTTTTTGGCATTGCCCAGAACAATAGTTTTCCAGAACTGGAACGAGGAGTAAGAGAAGCGGAAAGAAGAGCAGACGAACTAGATAAAGCCATTGAAGAAGCTAACCGAGACCGACCTTTTGATCCAAATCAATCAAACCCTTAAGCGAGTGAAAATTCAAGTTAGGGGCGATCAACGACGGTTGATCGCCCCTTTACCCCCAAAAGATGGGGAATGTTTTTTCTTTATATTAGCTTCTTGTGCCAAAGACTCATCACCTTTATCTAGAGCGAGTTTAACTCTTTCTTGCCATTTTAAAACCTCAGCTTGTGCTTGGTTGTACTGTTGTTCGGCTCTTTTTTGTAAGGCAATTAGTTCGATAATTGAGGAGCGTAAATTAGATAAATCATCCCGCATAATAGTGATGGTTAATTATGACTAGCAATTAATATTCCCTATCTCAACAACAAAATTAATAAATAGAGACGTACCGTAGATAGTACGTCTCGACGCTCTCAAAGTTTTACAGTTCTTTTAACTTCGATCGCAATTCCTCTAATTCTGCATCCACTACCGAATCCCTGACGGTGGTTGCTTGGGGTAAAGTGGGTTGACTAGAAGCTGTACCGGGTAATGCTCCCCCGGACATTTGTGCTTTCAGCATTGCTAATTCATCATCCACATCGCTACCCGCTTCTAGTGCAGCGAATTGATGTTCGATGCCAATGCCCTCCAATTCACCGTAAGCTTGACTACTGGCTTCTAACTCGATAACTTTTGCTTCCATGCGCTCAAAAGCACCCACGGAACTACTGGTATTGATACTGCCGAGGGTTTTTTGGAGTTCTTCGTTAGCTTTTGCGGCTCTGGAGCGAGCTACTAACATATTTTTCTTGGTTTTTGCCTCAGAAATCTTACTTTCGAGCGCGATCAAGTTTTTTCTCAGACTATCTACCTGTACCGTTTGCTGATCCAGTTGATTTTTGAGAATGGCGGCGGTTTCCGTGCAATCTTTCTTGCGTTTAAGAGCTTCCCTGGCGAGATTTTCATCCCCTTTAGAAAGGGCTAATTTGGCTCTTTGTTCCCATTTATTGGCTTCTGACTGGTCTTTGCTGTATTTTTGTTCCGTTTGTCGTTGTTCGGCGATCGCTCTAGCGACCGCTTGACGTACCTGTACTAGATCCTCTTGCATCTCACTGACAGCTTGCTCCAGCATTTTTTCTGGATCTTCAGCCTTGCTCACCATATCATTGAGGTTAGCTCGGACAACTCGGCTAAGGCGATCGAATAAACCCATGACGCTCTTGTTCCTCTCGGTGTGTACTAAATCAGTTAACTGTTCTTAAAATTTCCTATCTTGCCTAACGGCTTATTCTCTAATATAAACCACGAGAGCTAGGATAGGCGATAGGAGTTAGGAGTCAAGAGTCAGGAGACAGCTTTTTTCTCCCCACACCCCACACCCTACACCCCACACCCCACACCCCACACCCTACACCCC
>NZ_JAQMSY010000122.1:0-24136 GCF_028329095.1 Microcystis sp. CS-574 | reverse complement strand
TAGCTTTACCTATAGTTTGATAGCAGGAACAGGAGATACAGATAACTCAGCATTCTCGATTGTAGGGAATCAATTACAGATTAATAATTCCCCCGATTTTGAAACCAAGAATAGTTACAGTATTCGGGTAAAAACCACCGACCAAGGGGGACTCAGTTTTGAGAAAACCTTGACAATTACTGTCAATGATGTTAGTGAAACTCCTAGTAATCAAGCTCCCACAGCCCTAATTTTCCAAAATGCTGTCACCGAGTTAGCTGAAAATGTCAATGTCACACCAGAATTTAAAGTCGCCGATCTCCTGATTGAAGATGATGGTTTAGGAACCAATAATCTCTTCCTCACGGGACGGGATAAGGAGCGCTTCTTAATTCAGAATTCGGCTCTTTTCTATGTCGGTTTTACTCCTAATTTTGAAGCCCAAAATAGTTACGAAGTCACCGTCAATGTCGATGATACAACCGTTGGTGTCACCCCCGATCTCACCCAAACCTTAACTTTAAACATCACCGATATCAATGAAGCTCCCACAGCCCTAATTCTGGCCAATAGCACTAATGCGATCGCTGAAAATACCGATACCAGTCAAGGTGTAAAAGTTGCCGATATTCAGATCAGCGATGATGCCTTGGGGACAAATAGCCTTTCTTTGTTGGGCAGTGATCAGAGCAGTTTCCAGATTCGTGGCCGGGAATTATTCTTCATCGGTAAGGCTGATTTTGAAGCCCAATCCCTCTATAACTTGACAGTTGCGGTAACGGATACTACCCTCAACCCGGCTCCCAATGCCACGCCAGACGCAACGGTTAATTTCACCCTAGAAATTACCAATCTACCCGACCAAGCCGTTAATCCCCAGGCCCTCCAATTTAACAATACGGGTAATGGACAAGGTTCTCTGGTTTTCAACTTTAGTAACTTGCCCGGTAGCATACAGGTGACAGCCATTGAGGAAGGACTTAGACAGACGGGAGCTTTCTTCAATAACGTTGTCGGTCTCTATCCAGTGGCCGATGATAACGGAGCCGTTTTTGATAGCCTCGATTTAGATGGAGATGGCAACGCGACAGAGTTAATTCAACCCGGTCAAGCGGGTTATGCCCGTAGTGCCTTAAGTCAAGCAGTGAATAACTTCATTTTGCGGGCCAGTGGGGAAGGAGCAAACCAAAGCACCACCGCCGCTGAATTTGGAGATGTGCTGTTGGAAGGGGGGCGACGCTACGCACCCTTTGTGATTGCCAATGGGGGCAATCTGGGAGAAAGTCTGCAAGGGAGTATTCAGGCATTTTTGACCAAGAATCCCGATAACGTGGCGGCTACCCTAGAAAACTATATAAGTCATGAAGTGGCCTACTTCTCCTTTGGGGCGGCAAATCCCGATGGGGCGGAACATTTACGGTCAAGGGGGAATAATATCTTTGGCTTTGAGGATTTACCCGGTAACTTACCCAATATCAGTGATAACGACTTTAATGATGGGATTTTGGCGTTTAATTTTATTGCTTAATCATCCCTTGCTGGTTTGACAAACCATTTCCTCTGGGAGTTGGCGGTGGTTGTCTTTTTCTAACTGCGAATCACCGTCATTTGTCGCCCCACAGGACTCATTACCGTTTCTGATTAATGGTGGCATGGCTGGCTTCCAATCCAGCCATGATTTATATAGCGTTTTTCAGTCTGCTGAGGTACAAAAGTTATGGGTTTTAGGCAAAAGGCAAGATGCAAAAGGCAAGATGCAAAAGGCAAAACGGAAGAAAATAGGTGTACCTCACTAGCTTGGGAAACGCTATAGTTATTTCAAATAAGAACGAGACACTAGCCTGAATTATTCACCAATTGCCAGCCGTTTTTTAGCCAGATCGCTGAAGGACTTTCCTAGCAAGACTTTTAAGTATCTTCCCAAATCTTGATCAATAATCGGGGCTAAGTAAATAAAATTTCACAACTCGATCGCTACAATTATCCCGCCAACAACTACAATAACCCTAGGCATCTGTGTGAAAAAAGGCCCATCTATGCAACTTTCGCCCCAAGAAAAAGACAAATTACTCATTTTCACGGCGGCACTGCTCGCCGAAAGACGCAAAAATCGCGGTATCAAGTTAAATTATCCCGAAGCGATCGCCTATATTAGCGCCGCCATCCTCGAAGGTGCGAGGGAAGGTCGTAGCGTCGCTGAATTGATGAGTTACGGCACCACTTTGTTAACTCGCGAGGAGGTAATGGAAGGCATCCCAGAAATGATTACAGAAGTGCAGATCGAAGCGACTTTTCCCGATGGTACTAAATTAGTTACCGTTCACAATCCCATTCACTAACAGGAGATTTTTAGCAGTTATGATTCCGGGAGAAATTATCACACCATCCGGAGCGATCGAGATTAATGTCGGTCGCGACACCCTGCGTATCTCTGTGGCTAATACAGGCGATCGACCGATTCAAGTGGGTTCCCACTATCATTTTTATGAAGTTAACCAGGCCCTGGAGTTCCAGCGCGAATTAACCAAAGGAACCCATCTGAATATTCCCGCAGGTACGTCCGTTAGATTTGAACCGGGAGACACGAAAGAGGTGGAATTAGTTGCCATTGCGGGTACTGAAGAAATTTATGGCTTTAATGGTTTAATTAATGGTTCTCTCAAAGGCAAGAAAAAGAAAAAGTAGGGTCTTAACGGAAAAATTATCATAGTTCGATCGCTCAATTGTGGTAACATCAAGGCAACGATAACTAATTCTTTCCAAGACTATGACGACGGTAAAAATTGGCATCATTGGCGGCAGTGGTTTGTATAAAATGGATGCCCTCAAGGATGTGCGGGAAGTATCCCTCGATACTCCTTTTGGTTCTCCTTCCGATGCTTTAATTCTCGGTACTTTAGACGGAACAGAAGTTGCCTTTTTAGCGCGTCATGGCAGAGGTCACCATTTTTTACCGACCGAATTACCCTTTCGAGCTAATATTCACGCTCTCAAACAATTAGGGGTTGAATATATTATTTCCGCTTCGGCCGTTGGTTCCCTCAAAGCCGAAGTTAAACCCCTAGATTTAGTCATTCCCGATCAATTTATTGACAGAACTAAAGAGAGAATAGCGACTTTTTTTGGGGAAGGAATTGTTGCCCACGTTGCCTTTGGTGATCCCATTTGTCCCCAATTAGCCGAAATTTTAGGGGATGCCGTCGCTAGTTTAAACCTACCAGAAGTTACCCTGCATCGGGGGGGTACATACATCTGTATGGAGGGGCCGGCTTTTTCTACTAAAGCGGAATCAAATCTCTATAGAAGTTGGGGGGCAACCGTCATCGGTATGACCAATTTAACCGAGGCAAAATTAGCCCGAGAAGCGGAAATTGCCTACGCTACCTTAGCCCTAGTTACCGATTACGATTGTTGGCATCCCGATCACGATCATGTCACCGTAGAAATGGTGATCGAAAATCTACACCATAACGCTATTAATGCCCAAAAAGTTATCCAAGAAACGGTGCGCCGTCTAGCAGCTAATCCCCCCGTTTCCGCCGCTCATTCTGCCCTTAAATATGCTATTCTTACCCGTCTAGATTCTGTTCCCGTCGCCACTAAAGAAAAATTAGCTCTCTTTTTGAAAAAATATGAAGAAGTAGAGAAATAAGAGCCGAGAAAAGTCGCCGATAAATCTAGAAATGGGTCATTTTTCTCGCTGTTATTCAGACGATCAATTTGACCCTTAACAAAGGCAGGAGGCCGTCGGCAGGAGTCAGTATTCAGGAGTCAGGAGATAGGAGATTATTTTATTTATTCTCCCCACACCCCACACTCTACACCCCACACCCCACACCCTACACCCTGCCCCCACGAACAGCTTTTTGCCGCAAACCCTAACTAGCTAGATATTCTCTGATCTTGGCCTTGCGTTTTCTTAATTTAGCGATCGCTTCTCGTTCGATCTGACGGACGCGTTCACGACTGATATTGAGTCGAACGCCAATTTTTGCTAGGGTGAGGGGCTGCCCATTATCTAAACCAAAACGCAGACAAATCACTTCTTTTTGTTGAGGGGTGAGGTCTGCCATCAGTTTTTCTAAGTCCACTTGCAGGGAAGAATAGGCAGTGTAATCTTCCGGGGAAAGTCCCGTATCTTCCAAGAGTTCCCCTAATTCCGTGTCTTGATTGTCCCCCACCTTTAAGTCAAGGGAAAGGGGTTGACGGGACCTTTCCAAGTAGTCTCGCACCTGTTTAGGAGTTAAGTCTAATTCCTCGGCTAATTCGGCAATGGTGGCAGCGCGACCTTTATCTTGAGCTAGTTGACGCTGGGCCTTTTTGATTTTATTCAGTTTTTCGGTGATGTGGATGGGCAGACGGATGGTGCGACTTTTTTCTGCGATCGCCCGGGTGATGGCTTGGCGAATCCACCAATAGGCATAGGTGGAGAAGCGATAGCCTTTGGTGGGATCGAATTTTTCCACCCCTCTTTGCATCCCAATGGTTCCCTCTTGGATCAGATCTAATAGATCTAGATTGCGTTTTAGGTATTTTTTAGCGACGGAAACCACTAGACGCAGGTTCGCTTCTACCATCTTACGTTTGGCGAAATCCCCTGCCCCCAATTCTCGACGCAGTTGTTCTTCACTAATTTCCGCCGCTTCTGACCACTGGCGATCGCTGGGGTCGCTGCCGAGTTTCGCCCTTAGGGATTCTTTGATTTTTTCCAGAAAAATTAATCTTTGTACCTGTTTCGCGTAGAGAATTTCTTCTTCATGGCTGAGAAGGGGAACTCGGCCAATTTCTCTGAGATAGGCGCGAACTGGGTCGGTGGGGTTTTTCGAGGTTTTCATGAGTGCGCGTCGGTTGAGGGTTGATATTCAGGGATTGATGGCGTTTTTCAGATTGCTTCCCCAGAGCAGTAAAGGAGATGCTATCAGAGTTTTTTCTCGTTTTGTAAAGAGATAAGTGAGTGGTTACTCAACTATAGAGAGAAATCTCATTGACTATTTAATTGCCTCTATAGTCCTTTTTTTGGCTATATATAGATTTTATGGGCATAAATGGCAAGTAGTGAGAAGCTTGGTTATTTAACTAATATTACAACAATTATTAAATATTGTAAAGTTTATGAGAAAAAAAATCACCCCTCTCAGGAAAGCACCAATGAAGAGGAGGTTTGAGTATCTCTACTCATAGATTACCCAAAGGTTTCCGCTCGGAATGCAATCTAGATGACAAAATCAGCAATTTTCTCAGATAGCGATCGCAGAGTAGGCAGTGAGGGAAGTATTTTCAGTGAACAGTGAACTGAAAACTCACAGCTGACGACCGTCTCCCGTCTATTGCCCTTGCCTAGCGGTTCAGGGGGGATTGTGTAAAAATAAGAGAAGATCGGTTTTTTTTTACTAAACCTATGGCCACTTCTTCCATTGCCGTTAGAGAATTACCTCTCTTTCCCCTACCCGAAGTTGTTTTATTTCCGGGTCGTCCCCTGCCCCTGCACATCTTCGAGTTTCGCTATCGGATTATGATGAATACGATATTGGAAGAAGATCGCCGTTTTGGGGTCTTAATGGTAGATCCGGCCACGGGAGAAATCGCTAAAGTCGGCAGTTGTGCGGAAGTTGTCCGTTGTCAACGTCTTCCAGATGATCGCTTAAAAATTCTCACCATCGGTCAACAGCGCTTCCGTGTCCTAGAATACGTCCGGGAAAAACCCTATCGTGTCGGTTTAGTGGAGTGGATTGAAGATGTCCCCACCACCCAAGATCTGCGACCTCTGGCCAAAGAAGTGGATCGACTGCTGCGGGACGTGGTTCATCTATCAGCCAAATTAACCGCTCAAAAAATTGAACTCCCCGACGATTTGCCTAGTCTTCCCCTGGAATTATCCTACTGGGTGGCGGGTAATCTCTACGGTGTGGCCGGGGAACAACAAGCTTTATTAGAAATGCTCGATACAGTCAGTCGTCTCCAACGAGAATCGGAAATTCTCACCTCAACCCGCAATCATCTGGCCGCTCGCACGGCTCTTAAAGATGCTTTAAATTAATGATCTGTAGGTTTTTCAGCTGCGGCAGCGGATGTTATTTCAGTGAACAGTGATCAGTAAACAGTAATCGGTGAACTGATCACTGTTCACTGATTACTGTTAACCTGGGGATTACCTAATGTTTACCTTGATACAGTAAAGTGGGGTTAAAATTGTTAGCCCCTCGCCTAGGAGAACTTTGATCATGTTGCTCACCTATAATCCCAACGTCTCACCCTTCCGAGAAGACTATAGCGAGAGTCGTCGGCTCCACTTTTATGAGCGCGGGGAGAATATTCCTCTGATGGCTGATGGAGTCTGGCAAGTTTATCGGGGTATGGCGCAACTAAGTCAAGTATCTGAGAGTGGAGAGGAAATTTTACTAGGTTGGGTTCATTCATCCCACTTTTTCGGCTTAAATTTGACTCATCTGGAATCTTATCACGCCAGAGCCTTGTCGGAACTGTACCTAAAATGGTACACGATCACCGAAGTGGAAAATTCGGCGGAATTAACCAGGATGATGTTAAATCAAATGATCCGTCGTCAACAACAAACGGAATCGCTCCTTGCGATCGCAGGACTGAAACGAGTGGAGGAACGTCTTCAGCAGTTACTACAGTTATTAAAGCGGGAAATGGGAGAACCAATCGCCCAAGGCAGTCGTTTAAAGATACGTTTAACCCATCAAAATCTCGCCAATGCTATCGGCACCACAAGGGTAACGGTGACGCGTTTGTTAGGGGAATTTCAGCGTCAGGGATGGGTGAGCAGCGATTGCGACCGCCATTTGATTATTCACCATTAATCCCTCTTCTGTCACTCTAGGGAACGGGAAAACAGAAATGACAGGGAAAAACGGATTCTAACAGAGAATTTATTCATCGATTAAGTTGATTATATAGAAAAGAAAAGTAGTGAATCAGTCCAGGGGTAAAGAAAACCCATAGCCAAGCTTTTCAGCGATTCAAGTAACCGAAAGGCTCGATAAATAACCAGGGTAAGCTCATCTTAACAATCCTTGACAAAATGGACTTGATGTGAGTTGCTTACCCGGAGAGCACTTCAGGCATATTTGATGAGAATTAGCCATCTCAATTGTTAAGCAAAAATCGACCAAACGGGTCGATTTTGTAACTATTTTGATTGACTGGTATCACTTGAACTGCCCATGCGGATCACAAAATTGGCCAATTGTCAATAGCGTTTGAGATGCTCTCACCCTGGCTAATTAACCCTGGACTAAAGAAGATTTGAGCGCAAAAATTTTCTCGATTACCTCTTCTACCACCTTATCGGGAGTGGAAGCACCAGAAGTCACTCCGACGATAATTTTTCCCTCATTTAACCAGTTATCAGTGATGATTAAATCGCCACCTAAAGGTTTATGTTCGATGCGATTACCGGGGAGAATGCGCTCGGCACTATCGATATGATAGGAGGGAATGGCACGCTCGATCGCTATTTCCTGTAGGTGAGTGGTATTAGAGGAATTATAACCGCCAATTACCACCATTAAAGAAAGCGGTTCTTTCACCAGTTCAAACATGGCATCTTGACGCTCTTGAGTGGCATCACAGATGGTATTAAAACTCATGAAATGATCTTTAAAATCGATCGGTCCGTACTTTCTCAACATAGTATGCTCGAAGAGTTTGCCAATTTCCTCCGTTTCACTTTTCAGCATTGTGGTCTGATTGGCAATACCGATATAATCTAGATCGCGATCGGGATCGAAACCCTGGGAATGGGCATTTTTAAACTTCTCTAAAAACTCATTTTTATCACCACCGTGGAGAATATAATTAGCGACATAATTAGCTTGAGCCAAATTTAAAACGATTAGATAAGTGCCAGCAAAAGAGCTAGTGGCGATCGTTTCTTCGTGATTATATTTGCCGTGAATAATCGAAGTGTGGTCGCTTTTTTTGTGCTTTTCCACGGAATTCCACACCTTAGAAACCCAGGGACAAGTAGTATCCACAATCATGCAACCCTTATCGTTAAGTATTTTCATTTCCGAGACACTAGCCCCAAAAGCAGGTAAAATCACCACATCCCCTGATTCCACCACAGTAAAGTCTTTTTGGCCATTTTCCACCGGAATAAAACCCACGGCCATGGAGCGCAGACGCTGATTAACCGAGGGATTGTGAATAATTTCGTTAGTAATCCAGAGACGTTCCTGGGGAAAATGTTGACGAGTTTCGTAGGCCATAGCAACAGCGCGTTCTACCCCCCAACAAAAACCAAAAGCTTGAGCGAGATAGATCGTCACCTCACCCCGTTCTAAACGATAATTATTTTCACGAATTTCTTGGATCAGGTCGCTTTGATACTCATTGGTCATCGCATCCATTACTTCTTCTTTGTGACCGAATCCCTTGCGGTTATAGTTATCCGATTGCTGTAGGGTGCGTTTAAAGGATTTTGTATCCATGATTCTCTGATAGGGGTATTGGTGGTGCTAAATTGGGCGAGACAGTAGCTTGCCATATATTTAAAATACCTTATCTAGTCAGCGCAGGAAGCTTTTAGAGACTAGAGAGAAATTCCTCGTCGATATCGTAACCAAACTGTTGAGCGAAAAATTTTAAGCGAGATAAAGCAGGAATTTGCTGACTTTTCAGCCAATCAGACAAAATAAAGAGTTTTTGCATCACAAAAATCTCTAAAGCTTCGGGATTATATTGAATTCCTTCCCCGCGATGGAATTGATGGGGGACCAACATAGCAGCATAACGGGCGATTTCTCCCTGTTTTGGGTCAAGAATAAAGATTAACCAAGGATAAACTGCATCCAAACGCAAAAACCACAGCCTGACTTCCGGTATCTCCGATAATTCCCGCATATCACCCTCCGCACGAGGATAATCTATCTCTAATTGTAGAGCTTGTTCCAATTTTGCGATCGCTGCCCGCGACTGATAATCTTGAATAATAGTCTCTAAAGATGAAAGATCGAGATTTTGAATCTGATTGGGGTTAAGAGCGATTTTGACAGTCATAGGAGCAAATAAAAGGTTATATCGGGCAAAATTACCGTTTTTTATCCCTAGATCACAATGATCTATCTCAGAAAATACTCTCGATCGGGACAAAAAAACTAAGTATGACTATTCTCTCACTCCAGAGCGAGAGAGGGAAACCAGACAAAAATCCTCATGATTGGATTTCTCCCACAATTTAATCTCCCCTGCACACCGGGGTAGTCAGCAAAATCGAGAACTAGGGACACGAATTATGGGAAAATAAGCTCATCTTCTCCGCTTTTATCCCATGCAAGCCGACTTTTTTACTAATATCCTCTTACCCGTTGGCCTAGGCGTTTTAATGTTAGGCATGGGATTGGGATTAATTCCCGCCGATTTTCAGCGTATCACCCGTTATCCCAAAGCAGTCCTGATCGGTTTAGTCAATCAAATTATTATTCTACCGATCGTCGGCTTTATTATTGTTTCTCTTTTGCCTCTCCGGCCAGAAATTGCCGTCGGTTTAATGATTGTCGCCATTTGCCCCAGCGGCCCTTCCTCCAATGTTTTAACCTATTTAGCTAAGGGAGATGTGGCCCTTTCTGTTACTTTAACCGCTTTTAGCAGCATCATCACCATTTTCACAATACCTTTTTTAGCTAGTTTCATTCTCCAGCATTTTATGGGTGAAAGTGCCGCTATCTCCCTACCCATTGGTTCCACTATGGGGCAGATATTTTTGATTATAGTTTTACCCCTGGTTATGGGTATGACTATCCGCCATTACTTCCCTTTACTGGCCAAAAGTCTGGAACCGATAACTAATCGTTTAGCCGTGATTTTTCTAGCGGTTATTATCTTCTTATTAATCCTGAGAGAATGGCAACGTTTACCTTTATTTATCGCTCAAACTGGTCTGGCAGTGATCATTTTAAACACGATTGCTTCCCTAATTGGCTTTTTCAGTGGTCGTTTATTTCAATTAACTATTGCCCAAAGAATTTGTATCGCAATTGAAGTGGGTATTCAAAGCGGCACTTTAGCTATTGCTATCACTGCCGGTTTATTAAAGAATCCCGAGCTAGCCATTCCCGCAATGGTCTATAGTTTATGGATGTATGTCAGTGCTTTTATCGCTGTTTATTATGGTCGCAAAAAAGCAGCTTTGGCAAAATAGCTAAATCTGGTGATAGGATCTAGCTAAAAACTGATAACTGATTATGTTAATTGGTAAATATTTAACCCTAGAAGAATTATCTACCTGTTCCCAAACCTATCAAAAGTATGCAGCACAAATCGATCCCTATCCAAAAAATCCTGCAACGATAACCGCTTGGCAAAATCTCGCTCACTTTATTATCGATCCAATTATTGATAATTTTGGTCGAGAAAAATTCCAATTAACCTACGGATTTTGTTCTAATGATCTGAGAAAATTTCTCCAAAAAAAAGACCCGATCACCGGCTTAAAAAACGGTAGAATCGATCCCAGTCGTGATCAACATTGCGCCCACGAAATTAATCAAAAAGGTCAATATTATTGTCAGCGATTGGGGGCAGCCTGTGATTTTCGGATTATCAATTTAACTAGTGATCGCCTGATAGATTGGATTTTAACCGCAAAATTACCCTTTGATTCTCTCTATTTTTACGGAATTAATCGCCCAATTCATATCAGCTACGGACCACAACATAAACGAGATCTATGGACTTTTACCCCTAGAGGAACACCGACTAAAAAAGGTTTACAATCATGGTTAGAAGCCGCTAAATCTATCGATTCTGAAGCTAAAAAATCCCCCAAAATAGGGGGATAACCAAGACTTAAAACCGTCTTCTTTTAGATTTCTGGTTCCAGATCGTCCTCCTCGTCTTCATCGGCCGGTTCCGTGGGTAAAGGAACCGAACCCATGTCTAATTTATCCCGCAATAACTTCTCAATTTCTGCCGCTACTTCTGGCCTTTCTTCGAGATATTTAACGGCATTATCGCGACCCTGGGCAATATTTTCGCCATTATAGCTATACCATGCCCCTTTACGAGTAACTACGTTAGTTTGTTCGGCGATATCGAGCATACAACCCACCTGGGAAATGCCTTTACCGAAGATAATATCAAATTCAGCAATCCGGAAAGGAGGCGCGACTTTATTTTTAGCCACCTTAACTTTAGCCCGAATTCCGTATTCCCCTTCCGTGCCTTTTTTCAAAGTTTGAATGCGACGGATATCTAAACGTACCGAGGCATAAAATTTTAAGGCCGTTCCTCCGGTGGTCACTTCAGGATTGCCGTAGGTGACACCGATTTTTTGCCGCAGTTGGTTGAGGAAAATCACCACACAACCGGATTTACCAATATTACCGGCAATTTTTCGCAGGGCTTTACTCATCAAACGGGCCTGCAAACCCACCTGATTATCCCCCATTTCCCCTTCAATTTCCGCCCGCGGCACTAAAGCGGCCACCGAGTCGATGACAACGATATCCACGGCCGAAGAACGCACTAACTGGTCAACTATTTCTAAGGCAGCCTCCCCCGTGTCCGGTTGTGCCACCAGTAAATTATTGATATCTACCCCTAAATCTTCCGAATAGGTGGGATCTAAAGCGTGTTCCGCATCGACAAAGGCCGCCACTCCCCCAGCTTTCTGCACTTCTGCGATCGCATGGAGGGCTAAAGTGGTTTTGCCGGAACTTTCCGGCCCGTAAATTTCGACGATACGGCCCTTCGGTAAACCGCCACCCAACGCCATATCTAGGGTTAAAGCACCACTAGGCACGGTTTCCACCCGCATCCGGGTGGCATCTCCTAAACGCATAATCGAACCTTTGCCAAAGTTGCGCTCGATTTGATTTAAGACTAAACCTAAGGCCTTATCTCGATCGGAATTATTTGTCATTGTCGCCATTAATTTTCTCCCCAGTTTTCTTAAGTAGTACAGCAGTATCTAAAGATTGTAGCTTGTTTTAATCTTGATCACCAAAAAGTTAGAGACTTTTTCCAGAATGGTGATCAAAAATTAAAAGTTTTGATTTTTACAGCCAAGGCCGGCTCATCTGTTCTAATTGCGTCACCTCTTGCGCTTCTAAACTCCATCCTAAGGCCCCGGCATTTTCCCTCGCTTGGGCCGCAGTTTTTGCCCCCGGGATGGGAATTACATCCCCTTGGGCGATTAACCAATTGAGGGCGACTTGTGCGGGGGTTTTTTGGTATTTTGCGCCCAATTCTTGCATTACCCTTAAAATTGGGGCTATTTTCTCCAAACCTTCTTTTTTGAACCGTGGGTCAACTTTTCTGGCTCCATCGGGCAAATTCTGGCTTTCTGGGCTATATTTACCCGTCAGTAGTCCTTGAGCGAGAGGGCTGTAGGCGAGGATGGTGACACCTAATTCCTTGGCCGTGGCTAAAATTCCCTTAGTTTCTATTTTGCGATACAAAAGCGAATACTGGACCTGATTGACCGCTAAGGGAACCTCTTTTTTCGCCAAAATCTGGCTTGCTTGACGCATTTGCTCGGCGGAATAATTACTTACACCCACGGAACCAATGCGGCCGCGTTTTACTTCTTCCCCTAGGGCATTCATTAGGGTTTCTTGGCTAATTAGGAAGGTGAAGGGCCAATGTACTTGATAAAGAGCCATTTTATCGGTTTTTAGACGGTTTAAGCTCTCGCTAATGGCATTATGAACCGCATTCGCCCTCAATCGCCACGGTACGGGGGCAAATTTGCTGGCAATATCGATGGGAATATCGGTCTGTTGGGTAAATTTTCCTAAGAGTCGTTCCGATTCCCCCAGTCCATAGACTTCGGCAGTGTCAAAAAAGGTGATTCCTGCCTCTACTGCCGCTTTAAAGGCCTCCTCTACCTGACTAGCTCCGTATTCCTTGCCATAGCTCCAGAATAGTTTATCTCCCCATGCCCAAGTCCCGATTCCCAAGGCACTGACGGCAATTCCTGTTTGTCCGAGATTAGCGGTTTGTCTAGTCATATTCCCTACAAAGAATGACAGCGTTTCTCATTTAAAGATGAAGTGTAACCTATATTTGGTCTGACTCACCACTAACCCCCTTTTTTGATTCCGGGAAATTCCCACCCATAATTAATGGGAAAGGACTTGACTTTGCCGGCGACTTGCGCTATGCTTCTCTTATAATGGGAATCTGTGCAAAAATTTTTTAGACGCAAAGATTTCCATTATGAATAAAATCTTTTAAAAATATTATCCCAAAATCTGCCGACAAAAGCAAGCAAAATTTTGCCAATAATTGTTAAGTTTTGTTAACCAAGAAATACAGAGATCAGCAAGGTAAAAAAATCGAAGTCTCTTGCTGATCCTGTTTGTCGCTTAACCTTATGATTAGGTTAGGCGAATTGGCTCTTCTGGTTTTTGTGTGGAAGGAAGAAGAATAGGGATAATTTGGGTGCATCTCAATTTTGTCGAAATATCTATAGGACATTTTGGGCGCACGCGGTGCGCCCCTACCATTGGCGCAATAATATTATTGTAGGGGCGAATTGCATTCGCCCTCTTTGATTAACCCACCGCAAACCCTGTATATTCTCTGACTAGGGGTTCATGAAAGGCTAAAACAATATCTTCTTTAGGAACGCCTAAATTAACTAATTCATTGGCAATTCCCACCTCAGTGCCATCATGTTGTATCCAGATTTTACCCTTTTTAATATCGAGATGCAAAACACAACCATGATATCTTCGTCTATTTTTCCAGCCAACATACATCAATTGATAGTGATCGCCAACAGTATCAAAAATCAATTGTTGTTCAATCGGATCTTTAGATGAACCTATCTGAGAATATTCAGTAATGACTTGCTTGACATAGTGACGATATTGTTCTAATTTTTCCATGCGACAATTACCTCCCCAATCGGATCATAAATAATCAGGTAAATTTGAAATCGTTTAACGACAGTTTGAATAAATCGCAATTCAAAAAAACTATAATAAATATCTAAGGGAACAGCTAAATATAACTGTCTTTTAGGTTCTTTTTCTTCTAAAGCAACACGATAATTAAAGAATTGTCCAATGGCAGTATGAAATTCTGAAATGCTGGATTTACCGATAAAACTTTTAATTTCAACGGCTATCTTTTCATTGTCTTTTTCTGCGGCTATCAGTTGCTCTGCTCCTAAATCGACATACATTTCTACATCACCCACTTCAATTCTTAAAGGGTCATCTGTAATGATCCAACCCTCTTTTTCTAATCCTTTTCTCACTGCACCATGAAAACGATCTTTAGCAGACATGAATCTTGAGGTTAGCAGGCATAATAATTATTAATTATAACATTTAGTCATGACGAGCGACAGAGTGAGAGCATCTCAAACCCTATTGACAATTGGCCAATTTTGTGATCCGCGTGGGCATTTCAAGTAATAAGGGACTTGCGTGAGAATAATATCCCAATCGATCGGAGGGCGCAAGCTTTGCGCCCCTACAGTAACGGATTTTGTCCACAATGTAGGGGCGAACTGCGTTCGCCCAAAAGGTACATTATCAAAGCGCAAGTCCCTAAGCTAAGACGTATTTAAACCGCTTATTCTGAGATTAGCCCCCCCCTTGCCTGATCTCAACCAGCAATTTGAATGACGAACAGCTTAACTAGCTGACATCCATCGTGATAAAATCGGCCTTGTCTTTCTTCTGCCAGCGCGACGCCGAGCGGCGGTATGTTGAGCTTATTCCCCCTTTTACTTTTTACTTGGTATAACTCGTGCAGGTTTTCATTTATCATACTCCCGAACTTACCCCCGTCCATACTCTACCCGATTGCGCCGTCGTTATCGATGTTTTAAGAGCGACAACCACGATCGCCACTGCCCTTAATGCCGGTGCGGAAGCAGTGCAAACCTTCAGCGATCTGAAAACCCTGATGCAGGTGAGCGATACCTGGCAACCAGAAAAACGTCTCCGGGCAGGAGAAAGAGGCGGCGCGAAAGTGGAAGGCTGCGATCTGGGCAATTCTCCCCTCGATTGTACCCCTGATTTAATGAAAGGTCGTCGTCTGTTTATCAGTACCACTAACGGCACCCGCGCTCTGCAAAGAGTGGAAGAATCCCCAATCGTGATCACTGCGGCGATGATCAATCGGCAAGCTGCGGTTAATTACTTATTGGATAAGCAGCCCGATACCGTCTGGATTGTTGGCTCTGGTTGGGAAGGGGGTTATTCTTTGGAAGATACGGCCTGTGCTGGAGCGATCGCCGATGCGCTACAAGAACAATCGGGGCAAATGGCGATCGGTAATGATGAGGTTATCGCCTCGATCGCTCTTTATCGTCAATGGCAAAATGATCTTTTAGGAATGTTCCACAGTTGTAGTCATGGTCAGCGCCTCTTGCGTCTCCACTGTCAAGAAGATTTAAAATACTGCGCTAATATTGACTCTCTTGATGTTTTACCGATCCAAAAAGAACCGAGCATTTTAGTCAAACTTTAGACATTATCACCCAGAGAAAGGGTCATCAATGCCGGTAGGAGTATCGATCCTAGCCGGATTCCTTTATTTATAGTTTGCTAACCATGACTATCGATTCTTTACTGCAATCTTTTCAGCGTTTTGGTGTCAATCTCGGTTTAGAAAGAATAAAAAATCTGCTGGAGATTTTAGGCAATCCCCAAGATAAAATTCCGATTATTCATGTCACGGGAACTAATGGCAAAGGTTCAGTTTGTGCCTATCTATCTTCTATTCTCAGTACCGCCGGTTACAAAGTCGGACGTTATATTTCTCCCCATTTAATTGATTGGACAGAAAGAATCTCTATTAATGGCGAAAATATTGAAACCGCGACTTTAGAAAACCTGCTTAAATATATACAATCGCTTATCGATCCCCAGCAGGAAAGTCCTACTCAATTTGAGGTAATTACTGCCGCTGCTTGGCTGTATTTTGCTCAGGAAAAGGTGGATATTGCCGTGATGGAAGTGGGTTTAGGAGGAAGATTGGATGCGACTAATGTTTGCGCTCAACCTTTAGTTACTGTCATCACTTCTATTAGTCGGGAACATTGGCAAAATTTAGGTCCCACGGTTGCCGATATTGCCGGGGAGAAAGCGGGGATATTAAAAGCGAATTGTCCCGCAGTTATCGGACAATTACCGGAATCAGCGCAGGGAGTAGTTAGGGAGAGAATCAAGCTGTTAAATTGTCCAACGGTATGGGTAGAAGCTGCCGAAAAAATTGCCGATAATCGTGCTAAATATCAAGGTTTAGAATATCCTTTATCCTTAGCGGGAGATTTTCAATTAACTAATTCGGCTATAGCGATCGCTGTTGTTAATATTTTGCGTCAGCAAGGTTGGCAAATTAGCGATGAAGTCGTGCGGGAAGGAATGGCAAAAACTCGCTGGTTAGGACGTTTACAAACCGTTAATTGGTGTCAGCGAGAAATTTTAATAGATGGCGCTCATAATCCCGCTGCTGCCATTGGTTTAAGGCATTATGTAGATAGTTTAAAGGCTCCAAAAATTATCTGGGTGATGGGAATTTTATCGACCAAAGATCATCGGGAAATATTCCAAGCTTTATTAAGAAAAGGCGATAGTTTATATTTAGTTCCTGTTCCTGATCATAGCAGTGCTAATCCTGAAACCTTAGCGGAATTAGCGGCTTCAATTTGTTCAGAATTATCTCACCTAGAGACTTGTTCTGATGTATTTTTAGGACTAAAAAAAGCCATCCAAGAATCTGCCGATAGTCAGATAATTCTCTGTGGATCGCTTTATTTAGTTGGTTACTTTTTAGGGAGTTTGTTTCAGGGAAAATAAAACATCAATTTTACTGGTGGTTTTATCAGGCATAGTGGCAGTAATTCCGATCCCGCGTACCGATTCTAAAAAGGCCTTTGCTTCCGGGGTTAATTCCGTGGCAGGAAGATTATTAATTCCCCCTGCTTTAGCAATAATTTGCTCCACATCGATGAAAAAATAACCGAGATTATTTTTAGGCAAATTTGCGATCGATGCTTGGAAATTCTCACTTTTGCTAATCGGTTGATTCGGTTGCGGTTGATAAGGAATTCCGACGGTCATTTTTAAGGTATCATTATTAGGCCAAGCATAGGTTAAAATAGCTTGTTCTTCCGCTTTCCATTCAGTTACATCTTGGCCAGAAATTTGACTGTTTTTTATGGTGATAAAGGGAACAGTTTTCACCAATTCATTTAACTTATCGAGGGTAGTTTTTGCCGCTTTATGATCGCCGGTTTGCCAGATCATCATTCCCCCAAAACCTAACCCTCCCACTGCTTGCTGGTTGGGGATAATTCCAAAAGCAAATTCTCGATCCATCCAGTTGAAAACTTCTTTATCCGCGTCAAGGGTTGCCATCTGAAAATTCTCACGGATCTGACGCAGAAAAACTTGTAATTCTGGGTTAGTTTGGGACTGTTTTTCTGCTTCTTCCCATCCCTGTTTAAGATTATTCCCACTCCAGAGTGCGATGGTATCTCCGGGTAAATAATTTAAAACTTGATTTCTGCTGGGGGAAGGTAGGTTAGAAATAGTTTCAGGAGCAAGTTTAGCCACCATTTGTAACTGTAATCCCGTATCGGTGACACCCACTCCTGCGACAATATCCTGAATTTTTGCTAATTCTTGCCGACTTTGGGGAGATAAATTAGCATCTGGTCCCAAGATTTTGGCATAATCATCAATATAAATTGTTGCTAGGGTATTGGGTAGGTTGAGGGATTGGGAAAGCAGTTTTCTCACTTCCGGTTTACTGCTAAAAGATGGCTGTCCTTGATAGGTATTGATCGCCGCTTCTAACACCTTTTTATCGTAGGATATCAACAAAAAATCACCAGTAACGGCAGTATAAATGGTGGTATTATCCTGCCAATCTATAGCAGTAATTGTAATACCTTTGTAGTCACTGGTGCTAGTTTTGCGATTAACTTGTTGTCCTAGTTTTTTCTGGAATTCTGACGCTTTAATTTTATCTTTGATCCCGATAACCGTTAATAATTCCGATTGTCCAGGGGTAGCTGCGGGAAGAAAAGCAAAGCTAATACTACCGATCCAAGGTTCGATATCCCGTTGATAATCAATCTTATCAGTGAAGATATTTTTTTGTAATTCTTCTAGTCCTTGACTAACCGCAGTTCGCGATTCTGGTGTACCATATTTAGCTAACACTGACCAAGCTTTTGCATCCGTGGAGACAAAACTACTAGCAAAGGCAGTTTCTGGGATAACTTTTGCCGATTGCAAGGGGGTGAATCTTTGCCAAGGAAGTTGTCCTCGTAGATAAAGATAGACACCTCCTGCGGTTACTGCTGTTAGTCCTAGGACGACTAAACAACCGGGTAAAAATGATTTTTTTGACATAGAATTGTGGTTTGGTTAAAAAGTTCCATACTTGGCGATCGATTTGTCTGCGGTTGTAGTCTCTAGATTAGTCCTATTGTAGTTATCCTAATTATCTTATCTTATCCCCAAAGGTGACAGACAACATTTCAGCTAATTTTTCCGAAATTATTGCTAATTACCGGAGAAAATTGGCTCATTCTTAGTCAGATTTCAACCCCACCGCTTGATTAATGTTAGTCAACCCATTGACCTCTAGTTTTTCTGTTAATCCTTGTAAAATATTTGATACTAGCCATGGTCCTCGATATAACCAACCGGTATAAATCTGTAATAAACTCGCACCGGCGGTAATTTTTTCCCAAGCATCATCGAGAGAAAAAATGCCTCCCACTCCAATTATTGGTAAATTGCCTTGGGTTTGCTGATAGATAAAACGGATCACTTCTGTGGAACGTTCCCGCAAAGGTTGCCCACTAATTCCCCCTGCTTCTTCAGTGATTGGTTTACCGGTTTCGGGCAGAATTGTGGTTTTTAATCCCGTGCGTTTAGTGGTGGTATTAGTAGCGACAATTCCAGCTAATTGATAGGAGAAAGCTAGGTCAATAATTATTATGATATCTTCCCATTCTAAATCGGGAGAAATTTTCACTAATAGGGGTTTTCTGCCTTGATTTTCTGTTTGTAAAATGTCGAGGATTTTATCGAGTTGTTCACCACTTTGCAGGGAACGCAAACCGGGAGTATTGGGAGAACTAACATTAACGACAAAATAATCGGCATGGGGGAATAAATAGCGAAAACTGCCTAAATAGTCCTCCGAGGCCTTTTCTAGGAGCGTATTTTTCGATTTACAGAGGTTAATACCGATGGGAATCTGTCGGGGTTGTCGTTGCCAAGATTGTTGGAGAGTTGCCGCTAGAACCAGCGCACCGAGGTTATTTGCCCCCATACGGTTTAATCCCGCCAAATCTTCCGGTAAACGAAATAATCTCGGTTTTGGGTTGCCCGGTTGCCCTTCTAGGGTGACAGCACCCACCTCGGCAAAACCAAAGCCGAAATTATGCCAAAGTCCTGCCCCTAAACCGTCTTTATCGAATCCTGCCGCCAATCCGACGGGATTGGGGAAATTTAACCCCCAGAGGCTTTGAGATAGGCGAGAATCGCTAAAACTGAGGGATTCTGATAATTGTGAGATTAACCATTGTCCCCAAAATCCCCCTCGCGAGCGATCGATTTTTTGCAGAGTATTTAATAATTGTTTTTGTGTTCCTTCTAAATTGCCCCGAATAGCCTTGAAAGCTAGAGGATAAAAAGGTTTAATTGTGTCAATTATATTGATCATAAAAAGACAGGAATTAAGGGTTAGGTGTAGGGTGGGTTAGGCAAGAACAAGTTATGTTTTTGACAAAAAATTTCCAATTTGCCGTAACCCACCTAGCATAATCTTTATAAACCTTGACGAGGATTAAAAGTTTCGATCGCCCGTATTTTTTGATAAAGTTCTAATTCTTCTGGGCTAGGATTGGGAGGATTAACTAAGATAATTTCCACTAATTGATCGCCCCTTTCTCCTTGGGAAGTGGGATAACCTTTATTAGCCAAACGTAATCTTTGACCGCTTTTAACTCCCTTAGGAATCATCATTTTAACTAACCCGTCAATGGTGGGAATTTCCACAAAACCGCCCACAATTGCCTCACTAGGAGTAATTGGTACTTGACAGACAATATCAGAACCTTGAATCCTAAAAAAATGATGCCTAGCGATAGTTATTTTTAAATATAAATCACCCCCTTCAATACCCTGACCTTTGAGACGAATTTTCTGCCCATCGATCATGGCTGCCGGCATATCAACCTCTATTGATCTACCATCTTCTAGACGAATTCTTTGTCTGCCACCTTGATAGGCTTTCTCTAAAGGTAAAGTCAATTTCGCCTCCACATCTCGACGAGTTAAACGGGGAGAGGAGGCAATTTTAGCACGCTTAGTATTAAGGTTATTAAAATCTTTAAACTTCCATAAATCCTGTTCTGTACGGGGGATTTTTCCATTCCCGTTACTATTGGCTTTTTCCCCCGGACGTATCCCACGGCGCTTAATCCCCGTCAAGGAACGATTATACTCAACCCGTTTTTCTTCATCGGAGAGAACATCATAAGCTTCATTAATATCTTTAAACTTTTCTTCGGCCGATTTATCCCCCGGATTAACATCGGGATGATATTGACGCGCTAGTCGTCGAAAAGCCTTTTTTATCTCGTCACCAGTAGCCGTGCGAGATACTCCTAAAACATCATAGTAATTAACTAATTGTGGCATATATTCAGTTATCAGTTATCAGTTATCGGTTATCAGTTATCAGTTATCGGTTATCAGTTATCAGATTTGAGTTTTAAGTGAGCAGTATGTATTAAGCGAGCAGTATTAAATAGTAGTTTCCCACTGTCTTTTCACTGATTAGTGATCACTGTTTACTGATTAAAACCAATCATCATCCTCATCATCCCAGTTATTTTGGGGGGGAATATTGCGGGAACGATTGCCGCCGCTGCGGTTACTTTTACTATTGTTATAACTTTTTTCCTCCGAGGGGGGGGGACTTTGCCAATCGCTATCGCGGCCATTATAGTAATTGTCCTGATTGCGGGGGCGATAACTATCTTGATTAGCCGAATAATTGGGTCGATAATCACTTTGATAACCCGGTGTACCCGGACGATAATCCTGACGATAACGATCGCGACGCGGTTCGGAGGGAAGATCATCTTCCTTATCTCCAGTAAAAGTCTTGCGAATAGCGCTAAAAAAGCCCTCGTCTTCCTCGTCGTATTGTAGGCGTACCTCGCGATTTAATTCATAGATAACATCCTGTAGATCTGCCTGGGCGCGATCGATGCGACGGTCATCATTTTTCTCCAAAGCGTCGATAATTTCCGTACTCAAAGACTCAATTTGACGACGATAGGAACGGGTGAACTCATTACCAAAATCGAGAGTAACATCTTTTAAGCGTCGTTGGGCTTGATCCACCAGAGAGCGGGCGCGATTGCGTTTATCGACCTTTTCGCGACGGGTACGATCTGCTTCCGCAAATCGGGCAGCATCGCCGATCATGCGGTTAATTTCCCCTTCGCTGAGGGTAGAAGCGCCTTGAATGGTGACACTTTGCTCCCGTCCGGTCATTTTATCCCTAGCGGTGACTTGTAGAATACCGTTAGCATCGATATCGAGGGACACCTGCACTTGGGGAATACCCCGGGGTGCGGGGGGGATACCGGTTAATTTAAAACGTCCCAGGGATTTATTATCGCTGGCCATTTCCCTTTCCCCCTGCAAAACGTGAATTTCCACCACAGTTTGATTATTTTCGGAAGTGGAAAAAAGGTCAGATCTGCGGACGGGAATAGTGGTATTGCGGGGGATTAACTTTTTCATCACACCGCCGATGGTTTCTAAACCCAAGGATAAAGGGGTCACATCGAGGAGCAGCACGTCTTTGACCTCGCCGCCCAAAATTCCCGCTTGAATAGCCGCTCCGACCGCTACAACCTCATCAGGGTTAACATTTTGATTGGGTTCCCTATCGATAAAACTCCGCACTAAATCCTTCACCACCGGCATCCGCGTGCCGCCGCCCACCAGTACCACTTCGTCTAGTTGGACGGGGGACAAACCGGCATCGGAAAGAGCCCGTTTGAGAGGACGACGGAGACGACTGATTAAATCGCCGCATAATTCCTCAAATTGGGCCCGACTCAGACGAGTTTCGATGTGTTTGGGTCCGTCTTCCGTGGCGATGATAAAGGGTAGATTAATATCGGTGACGCTGACCCCAGATAGTTCAATTTTGGCTTTTTCTGCCGCTTCTGTGAGTCTTTGTAGTGCTTGCCGGTCTTGGCGCAGCTCCACGCCTTCCTGTTCCAAAAATTGATTGGCTAACCAATCGACGATTCTTTTATCGAAATCATTACCGCCTAATTGGGTGTCGCCACTGGTGGCTTTCACCTCAAAAACGCCGTCACCCACTTCCAGGATAGAAACATCAAAAGTACCGCCTCCCAGGTCAAAAACGAGGATTTTCTTGCTTTCCTGTTCATCGAGACCGTAGGCTAGGGCAGCGGCGGTGGGTTCGTTGAGAATCCTCATCACTTCTAACCCCGCAATTCGGCCCGCATCCCGGGTGGCTTGACGTTGGGAGTCATTAAAATAGGCGGGGACGGTGATGACGGCCCCGGTCACTTCTTCCCCTAGATAACGGCTGGCTTCTTCGGCTAATCGGCGTAAAACTAGGGCGGAAATTTCTTCGGGGGCAAATTCTTTTTGCAGACGGGGACATTTAATTTTGATATTGCCCATCTCATCCCGGCGGATGGTGTAGGGGACGCGCTTCGATTCGGGGTTTAATTCCGAGTAGCGACGACCTATGTAGCGTTTGATTGCATAGTAGGTGTTTTGGGGATTAAGTACCCCCTGTCGCCGGGCCATTTGACCGACCACTAACTCCCCATCTTTATTAAAACCGACCACAGAAGGGGTGGTTCTCATGCCCTCCGAGTTGGCGATGACCACTGGCTTTCCGCCTTCCATCACGGCGACGACGGAGTTAGTTGTCCCTAGATCAATGCCTACTACTCTACCCATGCTTGTTTTTGTCTCCCCCTAGATTTCGATAACTTCGGGACTTTTACCTTCGATCGATAGTTTAAATCGCTTAATGCTTGTTGACAATATTGTATCGAATTGTCTTAGGTTCTCGCTCTCGGTTCGGGGCGATTCAGGGTGTGATTACCGAAGTGGTCTTTTAGTGATCGCTGGCGATCGAGCTTGGGGGGGTGAAAATATGGCTAGATTTCCAGATTTTCCCTATCTACTAATTCTGGTGGCGGCTGACAGGAAATAGGGATTGTTCTGCCTGTACTGGGATGATTAAAAACGATTTGATTGGCATGGAGATAATAACCACAATCTCCTGGGACCGCATCCGGTCGCGGTAATCCCCCCAGACCATACAAGGGATCACCGATTAAGGGATAGCCAAAAAAGGCCAGATGAATGCGAATTTGATGGGGTCTGCCCGTAAAAATTTCTACTTCTAATAGGGTACTATCGGGATGTTTTTTTAAGACTCGACCATCACTGCGGGCCGATAACCCATCTGTGAGCGCACCGTAAACGTAGCCTAAAATGGGATGGGCGATTTTCCCGATCGCTTGATTAATACTAAAATTATCCGGTATGTCGCCCTGACCAACTAAAGCTCGATATATTTTGGTAATTTTCCCCTCTCGCATCTGTTGACTCAATTTAGCTCTAGCGGGCTTTGATTTCGCCATTAAGACTATACCGGAAGTGCCGCGACCAAGACGATGAATTGGATAGGGAGTGACCTCGGCATAATGCTGATGTACCAAATGGATGAGAGTATGTTCGAGAAATCCACCCCCCGCTAACACGGGTAATCCCGAAGGTTTCGCCACCACTAACACCTCGGTATCCTCGTAGAGTACCTCAAAAAAGAGCGGTACATCCGGTTCTGTCCAAGGCGGGCGCTGATAGGTCAATTGCTGCCCGATTTCTAAGACTGTATCGGGGTAAGCGGGACGACCATTGACTAGAATTGCTGCTGATAAAATGCGATCGAGCCATTCTTCCGGGCTAGAATGGGGATATTTGCCCGTATAGTAGGCTAATAGGCTTAATCCTGCCTGATTTTTGCTAATTTTATCTCGATAAATCCAACCTTGATTGGCCATTGGGGAAGTGGGGTGTGGGGTGTAGGGTGTGGGGTGTGGGAAGAATAAATAAAAATAATCTCCTGACTC
>NZ_JAQMSY010000121.1:0-29454 GCF_028329095.1 Microcystis sp. CS-574 | reverse complement strand
GGCTAATTATAAATTATACAGAGGTAGCAGAGGCTAAGTCTGGGTACTGGCAGTGCGGGACGGTGCTATGGCGATTTCATTACCCTATTCAGAAATCTTTGTCAACTACAATTTGTACCAAATTAGATGAGCTTACCCTGCAAAAAAAGGTGGGACTTGCCCACCTTTATCACTAAACTATTGTCCTTTCTCCACTGCTGCCACCATCAATAAAGTTTTGAGGACAGAATCAGGATTAAGACTGATGGAATCGATGCCTAATTCCACTAAAAATTGAGCAAATTCGGGGTAATCACTGGGGGCTTGACCACAGATACCGATTTTGCGATTATGGGCTTTAGCGGTTTCAATGGCCATTTTCACCATGCGTTTAACTCCCTCATTCCGTTCATCAAAAAGATGGGCAACTAGGGCAGAATCCCGATCTAATCCTAAGGTTAATTGGGTCAAATCATTAGAACCGATCGAAAATCCGTCAAACACCTGAGCAAATTGGTCGGCAAGAATTACATTACTTGGTAACTCACACATCACATAAACTTGCAAACCATCAACCCCGCGTTCGAGACCATTTTTCGCCATTTCTTCAAGGACTCTCATCCCTTCTTCGGGGGTACGACAGAAAGGAATCATCGGAATCACATTAGTTAATCCCATTTCTTCCCGGACCATTTTCAGCGCCCGACATTCCAAAGCAAAAGCCTCGCGATAATTAGGATCAGTATAACGGGAAGCACCGCGCCAACCGATCATCGGGTTTTCTTCCTTGGGTTCAAAGGGTTTGCCACCCAATAAATTAGCGTATTCATTGGATTTAAAATCGGACATCCGCACAATTACATCTTTGGGGTAGAATGCGGCTGCAATCATGGCAATTCCCCGGGCCAATTTATCGACGAAAAATTGGGGTTTATCCTCGTAGTGTTTGGTTAATTCGGCGATTTGGTCTTTTACGTCTCCTTCTTCCAATTCGTGGAATTTCAGCAAGGCGCTGGGGTGGGCCTGAATATGGTTAGCGATAATAAACTCTAGACGCGCTAAACCGACCCCTTGGGCAGGAATATCGGCAAAAGCGAAGGCTTTTTCGGGATTACCGATATTCATGAGGATTTTTGTCCGAGTTTGGGGCAAATTGTCCAGGGGAGTTTCAAGAATTTCAAAGGGTAGCAATCCGAGGTAAACTTTCCCTTCATCCCCTTCCGCACAGCAAACGGTGACTTCCTGACCGGTTTTAATCGTTTCCGTGGCATTATTGCAACCCACGATCGCCGGAATACCCATTTCTCGTGCGATAATAGCGGCATGGCAAGTACGACCACCTTGATTAGTCACGATCGCGCTTGCTTGTTTCATAATCGGTTCCCAGTCGGGATCCGTGCGATTGGTGACGAGAACTTCTCCCGGTTTAAAGTTGTTGATTTTATCTACACTGAGGATGACTCTGGCTTTTCCTTGACCGATTGCCGCACCTACACTCCGTCCCACCGCTAAAACTTGACTTCTTTCTTTAATTTCGTAGGATTTAAGGATATTAGCTGCTTTTTGGGATTGTACGGTTTCTGGACGGGCCTGAACGATAAAGAGTTCTCCCGTGATCCCATCTTTTGCCCATTCGATGTCCATGGGGGTGTAGGTTCCGCGCACTTGCGAGTAATGTTCCTCGATTTGGGTCGTCCAACGGGCTAAAGTGAGGATTTCTTGGTCACTAATGCAGAATTGATCCTGTTCTAGCTTGTTAACTCGGATATTCTTGGTTAGACGCGATCCTCCATCATCGTAGATCATCTTGATGGCTTTACTGCCGAGGCGTTTGTCGAGGATGGGTTTGTAGCCGTTTTTAAGAGTGGGTTTAAAAACCAGATATTCGTCGGGGTTAACGGCTCCTTGCACGACATTTTCCCCTAAACCGTAGGCTGCGGTGATTAAAGTGGCATTTTTGAACCCTGTTTCCGTATCGATGGAAAACATCACCCCGGAGGTGGCTAGATCTGAACGCACCATTTTTTGGACACCGACGGAAAGGGCGACGGCAAAGTGATCGAAGCCGTTATGATGACGGTAGGAAATAGCGCGATCGGTGAATAAAGAGGCAAAACATTTATGGCAAGCTTCTAAAACTCCCCTCACCCCTTGCACGTTGAGATAGGTTTCCTGTTGTCCGGCAAAACTCGCTTCTGGTAAGTCTTCGGCAGTGGCGCTCGATCGAACTGCCACATCGATGGAATGATAGAGATCATCGCCATAACGTTCACAGAGTCGGCGATAGGCAATAGCGATCGCATGACTTAAATCATCGGGGAACGGTGTATTTAGGATTAATGTGCGTGCTTGTTTACCTTTTTCTTGCAGGTTCTGCACATCGTTTTCGTCTAAATCTTGGAAAATTTGTCTTAATTGTGCGTCTAGTCCGGCTTTTTCGACAAAGTGACGGTAAGCGTAAGCGGTGGTGGCGAATCCTGTGGGGACATTAATCCCTTTCGGGGTTAATTGTTGGATCATTTCGCCTAAGGAGGAGTTTTTGCCACCGACTAATCCCACATCTTTGCTGTCTACTTCTTCAAACCACAGAATTAATGCTTGTTCTCTAGAGGTTCTCGCAACATCTTGTAGTAGCATCATAAGTATTTTTACCTCTGTAATCTATACTTTCAGTTTAGCGACATACCATCTTCAAAAATCCTTGAGTTTGATATTTATTTACAAAACTCTACAATAGCCAACTCAGCCACGCTCACCCTATCTCTAAAGGGTTTAATTGTCTAGGTATTTAACACAAAAATTAATATTTGAGTTGAGAGAGTGACTCGATTATTTATTCTCCAGCTTGTTTTAAAGCGAAACTAATGACCCTTGCAGGGTGCATCTCATTGAAGCAAGAGGCAAAAGGCAAAAGTGGGAATAAATAATCAGTTTTTAATAACAAGATTTAGTATTAAAGGTAAGGTATTAATCACAATACGTTCAGTTTTAGGCATTTTCAAGGTCTAATAATAGTTCTTCTTCTGTTAAGTCAATCATCCCTACGCCAAAATCGGTCAATCTCAATAAAAAATTAACCCTATCCACTCCTAATAAATTGGCAGCCATACCCGATGAAATAAGTAGCTGGTTATAATTAAATTAAAAATGGATTTTAGGTTCGATCCCCCCTGCCCCCCTTGATAAGGGGGGTGCCGATAGGCGGGGGGATCCCCCTTAATAAGGGGGGCATCTGATAATTTTTAACGCCTACCTACTTAGGTTTCATCTCAAAGAGTTTTACTACCATAGCCCAGGTTGCGTCTCTCTCGAATTCCTCGCGCGTTTTTTGAAGAAAGTCGGGTAAATTTTCAGGATAATTTATTGTGACTTGTAAAATCATCGATCGTGCTATATTTATCTAATTTTTTTAGGTTGGATTTCACCTAGTTTAGCTCCATCCAACCTAGATTTATTTATAGTTGTGTAATGGTGACATCAACAGTTTTAACCGTAGTTCCCAAACTGGATAAGGGAGGTTGAATTTCCTGTTCATTACCCACTACTAGAGTCACAATTTGATTCGGTTGCAGATATTGTTGGGCCACTCGTTGAATATCGGCAATTGTCACCCCTTTTACCGCTTGTTGATAACGGAAGATAAAATCTTGGGGATAACCATAATATTCATAAGTCATCAATCGCGATAAATTTTGAGCAGGTTTCTCAAACTTAAAAACAAAAGAATTGAGAATAGCATTTTTAGCGTCTTCTAATTCTTTGGCAGTAACGGGTTGATTGCGAAGGCGCTCGATTTCGCCTAAAATTGCCTTAATAAAAGGTACGGTAGCATCAGTGCGAGTTTGACCTCCGGCAATAAATAAACCGGGATAATCATAACGACTATTCCAGACACCATAGACAGAATAAGCTAATCCTTGACGGGAGCGCACTTCATTAAATAAACGACCACCAAAACCGCTTAAAATCTCATTTAATACCGTTAAAGCGGGATAGTCGGGACTATCCAACCGACCCCCAAGATGACCTAATAAAACGCTACTCTGGGTTAATTGGGGTTGATTGACAACAAAGACACCTTGAAGATTTTTTTGGGTTGCAGAAGGGGTGACAATTTTAGGGGCAGTGGCGGGATTTTTCCAATCGCCAAAAGTCTTATTGATTAATGCTTTCATCGACTGAGAATCAAAATCACCGATAATTCCTAAAATTATTTGGTCGGGACGGACATAGGTACGATAAAAATCGATTAAATCCTGACGATCAATATTAGCTAAAGTGCTATATTCTACAGTACGAGCGTAGGGGCTATTATCACCATAGACTAGCTTTTTAAACTCCCGACTAGCAATATCACTGGGATCATCATTACGTCGGGCAATTGCTCCTTTTTCCTGAACTTTGGCTAATTCCACTCTCTGATTTTCAAAAGTTGGGGAACGCAAAACCTCAGCAAAGAGATTAAAAACGGTTTCTAAATCTTCACTAAGAGCGCTAAAACTAGCAGTTCCAGCATTAAGATCGATCGAGGTTTCTACTAGGGCTGCTCTTTGTTCTAATAACTGATTTAAGACATTAGAAGGATGTTTTTCCGTGCCACCACTACGCAGCACGGTTCCAGTAATATCGGCTAATCCGACTTTTTCCCCGGATTCTAATCTTCCTCCCGTCCGAATCATCGCCGTACCACTTACTAAAGGTAAGCTCCGATCCTCCACTAAATAAACCACCATCCCATTATCTAGTTGATAGCGCTCGTATTGGGGAACTGTAACTTCGGGAAGGGGAGGAAAAGTTAAATCGGTAAAATGTCGCGGGGTTTGGGCAATTGCTGGGGAACGAAAAGCTAGGACACCTATCAGGGTGATCAGGATTAAACCTAGCCATTGTAAGCGTTTTTTCATGATTTGAGTCGAAATTATTGAGAGGAATAGATAAGAGGGAACAAAAGGCAAATCTGGCCGCTTTTTGCTTTTTACGGTAGTCCTCAAGAAGTAATGATGATAGAATAGTCGCTAAAAATCAAGTGTCTCTCCGCCATGCCTAATTGTCCAAAATTGCCTACGGATCGGGGAGATATAGTATTTTATCTATCACTATAATTCCTCTTTGGATTTATCATTACTTGTTTAGCACCATCAATTTCAATCAGATTCTTGAGTATTTTTCGTTCCCCCTACAAACCCATTCTAAACTAGAGGTCGGCATTGCTGCTTTGGCATCGTCCTGAGCATTCAAACTCTCGAACTAGCTTCGCCAATTCAAAAATGAAACGCATCAACCTCAAGACCCTTTTGCATGAGTGCCTCTTGCCGTTCGGCTGTCCTGATATGTAGCCTATGCTCAACGGATTGAGTATAATAGGTCCCAATCCCAGTGATATGTGTTACCATTCGGGGTAAATTCAAGCGATCTCCAGACACCTATGAGCAAGGTTCTCGTGTTGAATGCCTCCTACGAACCGCTAAATATTACCAGTTGGCGGCGTGCGATCGTTTTATTATTGAAAGGAAAAGCTGAATCCCTAGAACATAACGGAAAAGTGGTTTGTCGTGACTTACCCCTACCTTCCGTTATCCGTCTTAGGCAATACGTCCGTGTTCCCTACAAGGAAATTCCTTTAACCCGTCGTAATATTCTCGAACGAGATCATCACACCTGTCAATACTGTCTCTACCGAGGTGAACAATTAACCATTGATCATGTGATTCCCCGTTCTCGCGGAGGGGGTGACACTTGGGAGAATTTAGTGGCGGCTTGTGTGCGTTGTAATGTGCATAAGGGCAATCGTACACCAAAAGAGGCCAATATGTCCCTACTCGCCCAGCCACGTCGTCCCTACAGCAGTCTCCACTTTGAGCTATTAAAGCACACCAGGGGGAATCACAATCACGAATGGCGTAAATATGTCATCGGTATTTAGGGTGAAAAAGGCATGGTGAAACCAAGACCAAAATTGATTCCCATGCCATTATTATTAGTCTGGGTGCGAGGATTGGCAACTCCCGTGCCTAGATAAACCGCACAACCGCGACAGGGGGAATTGACTCGGTAGCGCACCGCCATGGGATCATTAGGATCGGTGATGGTTACTCCCTGATGGTTTAAATCTTTAATTAGATTGGTGACGGGTTTGAAAAAATCGGCGCTGGGGGGTTGACTTGGTGGCAGTTCTAGGGTTTGTTCTTGGGAAGCAAGAACGATTTCTGAAGCGATAACTAGCAGTAGAGAGGTAGTTAAGCTAAATAAACCCAGATTATTTTTGATTTTCATCCTTTTTTGTTACCGAGAGATTGTTAATTTTTTCTCTGAAAAGTCTAGCGTTTCCTCGCGGGAAAGGACACTAATCAGTAAAAAAATTTACCGATGTCTGCCATACTTATAATAAGCGGCACAAGCACCTTCACTAGAAACCATACAAGTACCGATGGGGTGTTCGGGAGTACAAGCAGTACCAAATACTTTACATTCCCAGGGTTTTAAAACACCTTTAAGAATTTCGCCACACTGACAAGCTTTGTGATCTTTAACACGCTGATTGGGTAGGGTAAATTTTTTCTCCGCATCAAAATTACTGTACTCATCTCGCAGTTTTAATCCTCCTTGAGCAATTTCTCCTAAACCTCGCCATTCAAACTGATCCCGCAGTTCAAAAACTTGCTTGATTGCCGATAAAGCGACTCTATTTCCTTGATTTTGTACCACTCGATCGTACTGATTTTCTATCTCACATCTCTGCTCATCTAATTGTTTTAATACCATCCAAATTGATTGGAGAATATCCAAGGGTTCAAACCCAGAAACTACCACAGGTTTATGATATTCTTGGGCAATAACTTGATAGGGTTCTGTGCCAATTACCATGCTAACATGACCAGGACCAACAAAACCGTCTAACTGTAAATCTGGGTTATCTAACAAAACTTTCAGAGCGGGAATAATCACCACATGATTAGAAAATAAACTAAAATTAGTGATGCCATCTCTTTGTGCTTCTAAAACAGTTAAAGCGGTGCTAGGAACGGTTGTTTCAAACCCTAATGCTAAAAATATTACTTCTTTATCGAGATTTTCTCTAGCAATTTTTAAGGCATCGCGAGGAGAATAAACCATGCGAATATCATCACCTTTTGCTCGCGCTTGTAGCAGACTCAAATGGGAACCAGGAACACGCATAGTATCGCCAAAAGTTGTCAGAATTACGTTCGGTTTTTGTGCGAGAAAAATGGCATCATCTAAACGACCTCGCGGCATCACACAAACGGGACATCCAGGACCATGAATTAATTCGATAGTTTCTGGAAGTATTGCCTCGATACCGTATCTAAAAATTGAGTGGGTATGACCTCCACAAACCTCCATAATTTTAGTAACTTTTTGCTGCTTTTCAGAGATTCTTATCGATAATTGTTCTATTTGTTGAATTAATCCCGACGCTTTAACTGGATCACGAAATTCATCAACGTATTTCATAGTTTATCTCCTTTAATTATAATTTTTAGCTGTCGGTCGTCAGTAATAATTGCCGTAATTTACATTTCTTATAGATAGACAACAGCATTAATTTATGGGTGACTACTTTAAGAACATTAATTATGATTAAATTCTAACTCTAATTCCGCTAATTGTGTTAATAAATTTAAGGTTTCTTGCGCCTCATCTTCATCGATTCGATTCATGGCAAAACCCACATGAACTAATACCCAATCCCCTACACAAGTATTAGCGGGATGGTCTTCATCAACAATACAAGCGATATTTACTTCTCTTTTTACACCCCCCACATCGACGAGAGCGAGATGACGGTTTTCATCAATAATTGCCGTAATTTGTCCCGGTATGCCTAAACACATAGTTTTTACCTTAAATCTAGTTTTTGTTAATTATGCGCCGATTTTTGGGCTAGAGATTGCATTAATATCAACTGACAGCCCTTCTCATAAAGATGAAGTATAACCTAATTTGATATTGACGACCTACGACCGCCTCCCGAAAAGGAAAACCGAGTCAAAGGTTATCCTTTTTACTTGGTCCTAGCTGCCATTCTGGACTATTGCCCTCAAGAACAGCTTTTTTTCTCCTATCTTTTTTAAGATTTCCCCCGTCCCGGACAGTGGAAGCTATCCCAGCAGGGGTAAAACTTTTGTATTAGGGACTACACCAATGATAAGAAATTATTCAATCAATCGATCGGGTGACATTCTAGGCTATGATTTCCCTGACTATAGTTATTTCTCTACATTAAGGAAAATCTACGATGACAACCTTTCCCATCGATTTGAGTGCCTATAAACCCATCAGTCTCGACCCCAGTAACCCCACCCTCACCGACGACCAAAGAAGCGCCCTAAAAGCCAATATCCAACTTTGTCGCGATGCTATCATCTTTTTTACTGCCACGGGTGCGGCCCGGGGTGTGGGTGGACACACCGGCGGTCCCTACGATACCGTCCCGGAAGTGGTGATTCTCGATGCTCTTTTCCGCAGTCAACCTAGTCAATTTGTACCAATCTTCTTCGATGAAGCAGGACACCGCGTCGGTACTCAATATCTCATGTCTGCGTTAGAAGGTTCTTTACCCGCAGAACAATTAATGCACTACCGCGAGGCCAATTCTAAACTCCCCGGACACCCGGAATTAGGATTAACCCCCGGTGTCAAATTTAGTTCTGGTCGTTTAGGACATATGTGGCCCTACGTTAACGGTGTCGCTTTAGCTAACCCCGGAAAAACCGTTTTTTGTTTAGGTTCCGATGGTTCTCAACAGGAAGGCAATGACGCAGAAGCTGCCCGTTTAGCCGTGGCTCAACACATCAATGTTAAGCTGATTATTGATGATAATGATGTGACGATTGCCGGTAATCCTTCCAAATATTTACCCGGTTATGATGTGGCTAAAACTCTCACCGGTCATGGTCTAAAAGTGTTAGTGGGAGATGGGGAAGATATCGATAGTTTGTATCGCAATATCTGTGAAGCAATTAATACTCCGGGCCCGATTGCGATTATTAATAAACGTCCCATGTGTCCCGGTATTGAAGGTTTAGAAGGTTCTAACCACGGTCATGATGTGATTTCTGTCCCCTTGGCTTTAAAATATTTAGAGGCAAAAGGACACAGTGCCGCCGTTGAATATCTCAACAGTATTAAGAAGCCTTCTAATGACTATAAATTCCTCGGTTCTGGGGATAAATGGGGTTCTAACCGCAATGTTTTCGGCGAAGCAGTAGTCAGTCTTTTAGGGAAAATGAGCGAGGAAGAACGCAAGGCTAAGGTATTAGTAGTAGATAGCGATTTAGAAGGTTCCTGCGGTTTGAAAATTATCCACGATAAACATCCCGAAGTGTTTATTCCTTCTGGTATTATGGAACGGGGCAATCTTTCGGCAGCCGCTGGTTTTGGTATGGAAAAAGGTAAACAGGGAATTTTCGCCACCTTTGCCGCTTTTCTAGAAATGTGTATTTCTGAAATCACCATGGCCCGCTTGAATTATTCTAATCTTTTGTGTCATTTTTCCCATTCCGGTATCGATGACATGGCCGATAATACCTGTCACTTTGGTTTGAATAATTTCTTTGCCGATAATGGACTCGATGACGGTTACGAAACCCGTCTTTATTTCCCGGCCGATGCGGCACAAATGACCGCTTGTGTCGAGGCAACTTTCCATCAACCCGGTTTACGTTTTATCTTCTCGACTCGTTCTAAAACTCCCAATATTCTTGATACTAACGGCCATAATTTCTTTGGCGATGGTTACACCTTTGTTCCCGGAAAAGATGAAGTAATTCGGGAAGGCACTGCCGGTTATATCATCAGCTTTGGCGATGGTTTATACCGCGCTTTAGATGCAGTGGAACGTCTAAAACAAGAAGGGATCGACGTGGGTTTAATTAATAAACCGACTCTCAATGGGGTGGATGAAGAAATTATCGCTAAAGTTGGTAATTCTCCCTTTGTTTTAGTGGTAGAAGCATTTAACCGTCGTACGGGTTTAGGTAGCCGTTATGGTTCTTGGTTACTCGAACGCGGTTTAACTCCTAAATACGCCTACATCGGTACTCACCATGAAGGTTGTGGCGGTTTATGGGAACAATTCCCCCACCAAGGTATTGACCCAGTTGGTATCATTAGTAAAGTTAAATCTTTAATCGCTTAGATAGTATTTTAGGGTGGGCTTTAATCAGTTATCAGTTATCAGTAGAATTATTGTAAATTAATTATATGTTATAGTGGTGGTTTAACTAATTTTTTTGGAAAAATTAGTTAGTTATTAAGTTTGTTTTAAATAAAAACTTGAAGTTTTACTTTTAACTCAAAACTCTTTAGATATGCTTTAATTTGGTTATCAAAACCTCTTTATTTGAGCGGCACAAACTATCTTAATTTTTATAATTGAGAATAAATTCTCCTGATTAATTACAATTCTCCTTCACTGGATTAATGTTTGGCAACTTTTAAGAAATGTGAAGATATGTTCTATAGTCATTTCAATTAAGATTGAGAATATCAATCCCAGAGTTCATAAGGATTTTGTTGGTCTAGATTGTATCAGACTTATCTGAAATGACTATATTCTTTTTTTAACTTCTATCTAAAAATCAATAAAAAAGCCAAACCGTCTGTTTTACCATAAAAAAATTATGCAAGGGGTCTATTGGCGACGATTAAGCAAAGACTACGAGGATTGACCCGAAACTCTTCCCCTGAGCTACGTTGAACAGTTCGAGGCGTTTATTTATCTCGGCATGATTCGACTCATGTTGAGGCGGCTTGCCTAGACAACTAGGCTACCTGTGACCCTTTTCAAACATCCTCTTAGTTAAAATCTAAGGGTTTTGTTAGTTTTTTAGTATTTCTGTAGGGAGGAAGTCCCAGAATAGTGACTCCTAAAAACCGACTCCTAACCCCAGCTACCAACTTTTTCAGCAGACCCTAATTATATATTGGCTTCAAAAACGGGACAATAGCCTTCGGCAACCACTTTAAAACCGTAGAGGGGAGAAGCGGGATTCCAACAGCGCTGACTTTTGTAGTGGACACAGACACGACAGCAATCCATCTCCTCTAAAGCTTTGGTGATGCGATTGGGACTCTCGCTTAATAATTCCCGTTGGGAGACTCCCCGCAATAATAATTCTTCCCCTTGCCAGCGTGCTTCTACCAGTCCCGTATCGGCGAAATTACTCCACCGGGGATCCCGGGTGATCGACTCTGGTAAGGTGATAGTGACGATCGAATCCGATTCATTTAATTCTCCCTCATAGTGACTGGGGGCCGGGGGTGTCGGTTGCATAAAGCGATCGCCAATAGGCAATTCCACCAGGGTTCCCACGGCCGGAGAATGGAGTTGATAACGGCTTTGTAATTCTTCTAAACTGGTCAAATCCGCTAGATATAGGGGGGAGCCATGGACGAACATGATATGCTGCGGTCGCAGGTTATGGATTAGTTGGGTGGTGTTGCGACTATCGCTATGTTCGGCCAGTAGATAGGTTTCTTGGCTAATTAATCGCGAACGCTGTGCCGCTTTTAATCGGGGATTCTCCGGGTTGATATCGTGCAGGTGTTGGGGAACTAACATTAACCAAGGTTTATCCCCTTGCAGATATTTACTCACCTCCTCTAGGCGATCGATTAGTAAAATTATCGGAGTGGTTCCCCCTAGAGGTGTCGGTTTTTCTGGCAACCTTCGCAACCGGGGACAGATGCGCTCATCCCAAAATAAGGGCTGATGTTTGGCAAAATTCTGGACAGATGCGGGAAATTGTGGTAGAATTTCCAGGTAGGCATCGCAAGCTTTAGCGATCTTGCCCCCAACCCAGATATCAATATCGCGACCCGTGAATTGATGATGCGATCGCAGTAATTTTAAAATTTCTTGACCCAATCCCAAAGCGGGGACGGGTAGTAAGACATTTTGCCCCTCAGCGATCGCATGATAGATGCGATTCATCAACTGTTTTTCCTGCTGTCGTCGGTGGGGATGGCGTTCTGTGCCGTAACTGCCTTCAATAATCAGCACATCGGGGGATATTCCCCGCAGCAGATCGATCGATAATCCTTCCACCAGTTGAAAATTAGATAGGGAAAAATCGCCGGTATAGAGGACTTTATAGGTACGTTTGGGGGTTTTGTAGGTGAATAAGACCACGGCGGCCCCGGGTAGGTGGCCGGCCGGAAAAATCTCGACGGTGAGATCATCAAAGAGAGTGATCGGTGATCGCCATGGCCAACCCTGACAGAAACTGCCGATTTCCTCGGCAGAATCGGGCCATTGTAGGGGCAGCAGTTGTACTGTCACCTCACTGGCATAAACTGGCAATTGGGGATAGGTCTGATGGAGAGCCATTAACCCACGGATGTGATCGCTGTGGGCATGACTACAGAACACCAGATCTACGGGTGGTTTTTTGTTTTCAGTCAGGGGTTGCATATCGGCCAAACCGCAATCTAAAAGTATGCGATAGGAACCGATTTTCAGTAGGAGACAAACCCCTTCCGATGCGTGACCGACACCAAAAGGTAAACAGGATAAAAGGGATTTTGACCCCCAGACAGCAGTAGAGCGTTGAACCATGGCAACCCTGATTATGATGACTGGTTAGTGAGCCGAACCGTTGCCATCGTAGTTATCGCTATCATAAAAACCGTTGCGGGTGCCGAAAAAGAGACAGGAGACGGTGAATACAGCCGTTAATGCCAACAGGATTAATTTGATGTCCATATAATTTAGTGCAACTCCTCAGAGGGTAATCTCCCCTCATACTAACTCAACTTTTTCGGTTCTTAGCAGCTAGGTTTCGGATTTGACCATGGGCGCTCACCCTCTTTTAATAATTAAACTTGCCAGTAATTTGTGATGATTTCAGCAAAAAATACTGGTAATTGTCGAAAAGACTAGCATCTTTTGTCATAATATAGCAAATCTAAATGAGTTGTGAAAAGGCATCAAATCTTTTCAAATTTCCTAACTTGACAAAGATTATATTTGGCAAAAAATTGATCAATTTAAGTCTGAATTGCATCCCTGTCTAATCTACCTTTATAGAATACCTCATTCGGGGTACGATAGTCAAGACATTTTCGAGGACGATTGTTAATTAAGTTTACGGCTCTTTCTACCTCCTCTGGTTCAACGATTTTCAAATTCGTTCCCTTGGGAAAAAATTATCTCAATAGTCCATTAGTAGGCTCGTTTAATCCCCTCTCCCAAGAATGATAAGGAGTAGCAAAATAAAAATCTGCTCCTAGTTTCTGACTCAACTCTTGATGTCCACAAAATTCTTTGACCTTGTCATAAGTAAAGATTTTTCTTTCAGTACCTGAGGAGCCTTTCTTTGTCAAATCTTGAGGTTGATGCTTTTCATTTTTGAATTGGCGTTTTAAGATTCACCAATAATTGCTGACGGATTGTCGGTATTTCTGCAAATGTGATATGCACCCATGGCTTCAAAACTATTCAGGATTATTTATTGCTTGATTAATTTGAGTGATTTGGGTTTGAAAATATTGTTCACGATAACGGATAGCTTGGGCTAATTCCGCACCTTTTTGGAAAGCGATTAAAGCTTGGGGATAATTTTTTCTCTCTAGATAAATTTGACCGATTTGATCGTAGGTGTTCATTAAACCGTAGTAATTATAACCCAATTCATGGACTTTAATTAATTCTTGATAGATTTGTAAAGCATAATCCACCTGTTGATAACTTTTATAAAGTTCTGCTAATTTATTTAAAGCTTCTCCTGCGGTGCCGTACTGTTGTAAAGCAAAAGCGAGAGAATAGGCTTCTTGAAAGTTTTGGCTGGCTTTATTTGCATCTTTTAAAGCTTGATAATCCAAACCAATTTGAATTTTTAGATCGGGGATTAACTGTATTTGCTGATTTCTGATCTCGGTTTCAGCTATTTCTTCTTTAATTTTTACTGCGTTAGCTGGTTGCAGAGATTCTCGATAAATTTCTGCTAGTCTTTGCAGATAAATTCCTTGATTTAAAGAATTATTCTGCGCCTTAGAAATAGTTAATAATTCCTCGTAAACTGGGGCGGCTTTTTGATAATCAAAACGGGATAAATGAATTTGACCAAGTTGATTTAAAGTTGCTTCTACTGCCAGATTATCCCCAGATTTTCTGGCATTAGCTAGGATTTTATCATAGACAATTATCGCCTCATTAAAAGCTCGTACCTGTTGATAGGATGTACCTAGTAATGCTAATAATTCCCCGTCCATTGTCTGGTTAATTTCTGCGGTTTGTTGCACAGTTTTTAAACGAGCAGTAATTAATTTAACATCCTCGGTTCGATCTCGATTCCAAGCTGCTAACCCGACTTTTCCCAAAGATTTTACTTCTTCTTTGGCTCCTAAATAACGATTTAATTTAATCACTTCATACCAGATAGGAAAAGCTTCCTCATTTAATCCCGCATCGTATTTAGCTTGAGCTTCAGCATCCCGTTGATCGATGTATAATAACAGTTGACGATGCTCCAAGGGAGTTAAAGGGCGATCGATTGCGGGTAATAAAGGACTTTTTAGGGGAGTTTCGAGGGGATTGGGTGCAGGGGTTTCTGTTTGTGCTAGGAGAGGAAGGGAAGTACCGATCAAACAGAGCCATAAACTGAGAGAAAAACGTAGCATAATAGATTGATAGGAGCGTAGTAGAGGATGATATTTTGTGATCGATCGATTCTATAAGAGACTGACTGCCGAAAATTGCCGTTTGCCAATTTTGGGTTTAATTGCTAGTTTAATTGTAACCTTTAGTCTGGGGGCTTGTGGTGTCTCCCCACAAGTTTTGGCAGAACAACGAATGTTTCTACCCCTCTCGATCGAGTTTTTGGGAGAATATCAATTACCACAAGCGGATTATCAGGGGACAAGGGTGGGGGGATTATCGGCAATTACCTATGATCGCACCAATAACCGCTTTTATCTCCTCAGTGATGATCGTTCTCAGAAAGCTCCGGCCCGCTTTTATCGGGCTAGTTTGCAGATAAATGATGAAAAAATCGAAAAAGTGAATTTAGAGGCAGTCACGTTCCTAAAAGATGGCAAGGGAGAAACTTTTAAAAAGGGATCGATCGACCCGGAAGGTATCGCTTTTTCGCCCCGACAAACTTTGTTTATTTCCAGTGAAGGTGCGGTTAAAGAGGGAATTGCTCCTTTTATTGCTGAATTTGATTTGCAGGGACAATTAAAGGAGTCTTTATTAATTCCTAATCGCTTTTTACCGGATGATAGCAATCAAAAAGGAATACAGGATAATTTAGGGTTTGAATCCTTAACTTTAGGGATTACCAGCACCCTCAAAGACGATCCTTTTCGTTTGTTTACTGCCACAGAAAGCGCTTTAATTCAAGATAGTCCCACGGGAAAAAGAGCAGAAAATCTCAGAGTGCGACTTCTTCATTATGTGATTGATCCGATTGGTGCGCCTGTGTTAGTATCGGAACAGTTGTATGTGTTAGATGAGCCTCCCAGTAGTGCGAGATACTACGGTTTAACGGAATTATTAGCTTTAGAAAAAGAGGGTTATTTTCTCAGTTTAGAGCGAACTTTTGGTTTAGAAGGTTTTGGAGCGAAACTATTTCAGGTAGTTAACGGGAGTGCCACTGATACCTCGAAAATCGCCAGGATACCGGGGGAATTAGAAGCTTTACAGGTGCAACCCTTGCGGAAAAAATTATTACTAGATTTAGGGACTTTGGGGATTGATTTAGATAATTTGGAAGCAATGACCCTCGGTCCAAGATTAGCTGATGGTAGTCGCTCTTTGATTTTAGTCAGTGATGATAATTTTAATCCGAATCAGGTCAATCAGTTTTTACTATTTCGACTCAAGGAAAAATAAACAAGAGATGGTTAATTGCCTCACCTATCTCCTTCTGGGAGAAGGTTTGGGGTGAGGACTACCAATAAAGAAAAAGGGGATAAATAGTCGGTTTAAAGACAAAACGGCCGATTAATAATCACTTTTTTCGATATCTTTGCGAATATCATTCAGGTCAATATAGCGATCGGTAGCGTTGCGTAATTCCCTAGCGATCATCCCTTCCGTAGAAACTACGGTAATATGAGTATTTTTAGAGCGCAATAGTTCGATCGCTCGTTCAAAATCGCCGTCACCGCTAAATAAAATCACTCGATCGTATTGATCGACGGTATTAAACATATCGACGACAATTTCGATGTCTAAATTAGCTTTCTGGGAAAAACGACCGGAACTATCATCATAATATTCTTTCAAAATTTTTGTTCTCACCGTATAACCCAAACTAATTAAAGCATCGCGAAAACCTCTTTGATCTTGGGAATCTTTTAAACCCGTGTACCAAAAGGCATTAATTAACATAATATTCGGGTCGTTGGTGAAGTAATTTAACACCTTGCGCGGGTCAAAAAACCAACCATTTTTTTGTTGAGCATAAAACATATTATTGCCATCCACAAAAATCGAAAGGCGATCTTTCGGACGGGTGCCACCATTACAATGACAAAGACCGGCTTCTGTCATACAAAATACATACCTAATTTTTTATACAGTTTAACTATAAAATTACTTTTTAGTAATTTTACGGGGGGAAACGACTATTCTTTGGGGAATAGCGGTGATTTGAGAGCAAAAAGATAGCAACTAAAATAAAAATTAGCTTTTTTGTCTAAGTAGGGAGGCACAATTATTTGTAGGATGGGTTAGCGGTAGCGTAACATAATCGGGCGTTGGGTTTCATGCTTCAACCCAACCTACGTTCATCTTATATTTAATTCCACCCACCCACTTAGGAGACAAATTAGATAATAGTTTCGGAATAATTAAAAGTGATAATAGGGGGATTGTACAGTAATTAGGTCATTTTGATAATCTTTCTCGATAGATGAGCATCAACAAGGCTGGTTAGATCAGGTAGGAACACCAATCACTCCAACCTCCAGAATATAGCTTAACATTCTCGTATCCGGCTAGGGTCAGGGAAAAGATATTAACACAGGCTGTCACTCCTGAACCACAGTAGAGGATAATTTCTCGATCGCCTTGCCGCTCTTGCCAACGTTGTGTTTGCAGGTCCTGGGGTTGGGAAAAACCCTGACTATCGGTGACTTCCAACCAGGGATAATTAAGCGCCCCCTCGATGTGGCCCGCGATCGGATCGATCGGTTCCCTTTCACCCCGATAGCGATCGCTTTCCCTGGCATCAATTAACACCACTCCCCCTTGCTCTTTTTGCCTTTTTACCTCTTCGATCGTCACTACCCAATCCTGTTGAACTTGGGGGAGAAAAGAGCCGGTTTTCGGCACAGGTATCTGATTAGAGACGGGATAACCGGCATTTAACCAATTTTGCCAACCACCATCGAGAATACTGACTCGTTCATGGCCCAGATAACGTAATAACCACCAGAGACGACTGGCAAAGGCAAAACGGGAGGAATCGTAGGCGATAACATGGGTTTGACCAGAAATCACCCCTAAAGAGCTTAATTTAGCGGCTATCGTCTGCGGATTCGGTAAAGGATGACGGCCGCCATGACGGGCAATGGGAGCCGATAAATCGCGATCGAGGTGTAAATACAAGGAATTTTCAATATGATTGGCTAAATACTCTTGATAACCGAGCTCGGGATCGTTTAATTGAAAACGACAGTCAATAACCATCAGATCGGGGCGATCGAGATTAGTTAGTAACCAACTAGGAGAAACGAGGGGTGCGATCGGATTCATGGCGGGAAAATTGTTTAATAATTAACAGACAGTTGCGCTGATCTTCGCTGCGAGTATAACTGAGTTGATCGGCGATTTTTTGGAGGATCGGCAGTCCTTGCCCATGACCAGAGAAACTATAGTCATGATAGGCGTTTTTCTCGATAAAGTCCTCTAAATCGAAGACGGAACCCCGATCCCAGATGCGAATTTCCATCTGGTGAGAGGTAATCTCAATCTCGATCTCGATCGGGATTTCGGGGGGGAGGTGTCGGTGAGCGTGACGGACTGCATTGGTAAAACCTTCGGCAAGAGCAAGCTGACACTGGAGCCAGTCTTTTTGGGGAATGCCCGTCGGTTCAAGTTGCTGAAAATATTTTAAAACGGTATCTAAGGACCTGAGATCGCTATCTACCTGAAAAGAAATCTTCACCCCCGGCTTACCTCTGCAATGCCTTACGCTAGAAGTTATACCATTTTTCCCCAACTATGAATGATGTGTTAGCTCGATTCTGGATTTAATCTTCTCTTGAGGGACAAGCAAAGTCATCCGTCAGGGAGTCCGAGGTAAGCAGTAAGATTGAGATAGTCGAGTTACAAAAAAGATGGTACGAATTCTAGTAATTGATGATGATGGAGTAATTCAAACGTTCCTGAGACGAGCTTTGCAGAAGGAATACGAGGTTTTTGTTGCCAGTGATGGGGAAGAAGGATTAAAGCAAGCGGGGCAACTAAAACCGGCGATGATTATTTGTGATTGGATGATGCCGGGGATCGATGGGTTGGAAGTTTGCCGGCAAATTAAGCTTAATCCCCAACTGTCAACGACTTTTTTTATCCTCTTAACTTCTTTGGGATCGGTGGAGGATCGGGTGAAGGGATTGGATGCGGGGGCCGATGATTTTTTGTGTAAACCGATCGAAATTAATGAGTTAAAAGCGCGTGTGCGAGCGGGAATGCGTTTGCATCAATTAAGTCATGATCTGCAAGCACAAAAACAATTACTAGAAATCGAGTTAGCCGAGGCGGCGGACTATGTGCGATCGCTGTTGCCAGAACCTTTTATTTCTCCAAAACTTGCTATCGATTTTCGCTTCCTTCCTTCTCGTCAATTGGGGGGCGATGGCTTTGATTATTATTGGTTAGATAATGACCATTTGGTGTTATATCTTTTAGATGTGGCGGGCCATGGTTTACGAGCGGCTTTACCTTCCCTTTCCGTAATTAATTTACTCCGTTCCCGTGGTTTAAGTCAGGTGAATTACTATGAACCTAATCAGGTTTTACAAGGGTTAAATCAAGTTTATCAAATCAGTCCTAAGAATGATAAATATTTTACTATTTGGTACGGAATTTATGATCGGAAACAACAACAGTTAACCTATGCCAGTGCCGGTCATCCCCCAGCAGTTCTCCTGACTCAAAAACCTTTTGGCCAGATGATTGAAACCAGACTGAAAGCCCCCGGTTTTCCCATCGGGATGTTTCTAGAAGCAGAATATATTAATCAGGTTCAATCCCTGAATTTACCCAGTAGTCTTTATCTTTTTAGTGATGGAATTTACGAGATCGATTGTGCTGATGGTAGGATGTGGGGACTAGAGAACTTTATTCAATCTTTACGAAATTATCACTGTAATTCCGCCAAAAATCTCGATAATTTTATTGGAGAAATTCAAGCTTTACAATTTGATGGCAATTTTAAGGATGATCTTTCGATTATGCAGGTGGATTTTCGCTGATTAACTTCCTAAAATTTTTTGTTCTAATTCTTCTCGGTTATTGAAAATTTCAAAAACTCGATCCATATCGGTCAATTCAAATAACATTTTTATCTGCTCATTAATCGAGCAGATCAATAGTTTACCCCCCGCAGAACGCACGGTTTTTAAGGATAAAACTAGCGCCCCTAAACCAGAACTATCCATAAAGGTGACATCCTTAAAGTCAACGATAATAACCTCGGAACCTCCCTGCACGGCTTCGGCAATTTCTTGGCGAAATTCGCTGGCTTGGTTGCCATCTAAAATACCGGATGGTTGAATAACTTTGATGGAAGAACTCATAAAAAAAAGGAAAAATTAAATGTTTTCTACCTGCTCACTGATAACTGCTCGCTGAAATCTGCTGATAGCAGCCAATCTTTAACTATTTTTAACATATTAGGGTCAAGAAAAGCGCAAAATTAAAAATAGGAATTTTTGAAACTGTATGGAAAGTTACGATGTCATCCTCATCGGTGCGGGGCATAATGGTTTAGTTTGTGCCGCCTATCTCCTCAAAGCTGGTTATCGCGTCCTCCTTCTCGAACAGCGTAGCGTACCAGGAGGAGCGGCTACCACAGAAGCGGTTATCCCAGATCTAGCCCCCGATTTTAAGTTTAATCTCTGTGCGATCGATCACGAATTTATTTTTTTGGGGCCGGTAATTGAGGAATTAGAGCTAAAACGCCACGGATTAGAGTATTTATTCTTCGATCCTACCGTTTTTTGTCCCCATCCTTCTGGCCAATATTTTCTTTCCTATCGCTCTCTGGAAAAAACTCACGCCGCAATTGCCCAGTTTTGTCCGCGAGATGCCGATCGCTACCTTCAGTTTATCGACTATTGGGGACAGTTGATGAATGCGATCGGGCCTTGGTTTAACGCTCCACCTCAAGATTTGCTCAGAATCGCCCGCAATTATAACTCTAGTGCCTTAGCTAGTGTCTGGAAAGCGATCGGCTCGAAAAAGAAACTGCTCGACTTCATCCGCACGATGATTACTTCCCCCGAAGATGTCCTCAATGAGTGGTTTGAGAGCGAATTTGTCAAAGCACCCCTGGCTCGTCTAGCGGCAGAAATTGGCGCTCCTCCCTCCCAAAAAGGCATTACCTCCGGGATGATGATGATGGCGATGCGTCACTCCCCCGGGGTGGCTCGCCCTCGTGGTGGTACAGGCGCACTAACTGAGGCTCTGGTGAAATGTGTTGTCAGTCTCGGTGGGGTGATTTTAACCGAGCAGAAAGTTAAACAGATTCTAATCGAGGAAGGACAAGCGATCGGGGTTAGGGTGGACTCTGGAGGTGAATATCTGGCAAAAGCGGGTGTTATCTCTAATATTGACGCTAGACGAGTTTTTTTACAGTTAGTCGCTCCCGCCGATGTGGATGCCGCCGATCCAGAATTGCGAGAAAGGGTAGAACGGCGAATTGTCAATAACAATGAAACAATTCTTAAAATTGATTGCGCCCTCGCGGAAGCGCCAAGGTTCGAGGCTTACGATCACAAGGAGGAGTATTTACAGGGAACGATTCTCATCGCCGATTCCGTGCGTCACGTTGAACAAGCCCACGCTTTAACGATTTTGGGGCAGATTCCCGACGAAAATCCCTCGATGTACCTAGATGTACCCACTATTCTCGATCCGTCTATGGCTCCCCAGGGCAAGCATACCCTCTGGATCGAATTTTTTGCCCCCTATCAGATTGCCGGGGCCGAGGGAACGGGATTAAACGGCACGGGATGGACGGAAGAATTAAAAAATCGCGTGGCCGATCGAGTTCTTGATAAACTGGCCGATTATGCTCCCAATCTCAAATCTTCGATCATTGCCCGTCGGGTGGAAAGTCCGGCCGAATTAGCTAATCGTTTGGGTTCCTATAAAGGTAATTACTATCATCTTGATATGACCTTAGATCAGATGATTTTCCTGCGTCCTTTGCCGGAAATAGCTAACTACAAAACCCCCATTAAAAACCTTTATTTAACTGGGGCAGGAACTCACCCCGGCGGCTCAATTTCGGGAATGCCGGGGCGCAATTGCGCTCAGGTTTTTCTGCGGGAACAAAGCACTTTTCTGCAAAGATTATTTAACTAGGGTTGGCTGAATAAATGTGAAATAAGTAGGTAGGCGTTAAAAGTTATCAGATGCCCCTCTTATTAAGGGGGGATTAAGGAGGGATCCCCCCGCCTATCTGCACCCCCCTTATCAAGGGGGGCAGGGGGGATCGAACCTAAAATCCATTTTTAATTTAATTATAACCAGCTACTTATGTACAAGGTAAGGGGTTTAGTGGCTTGTTTCACAAAACAGATACAAGATTTTAAAGCTAGTGTCTCAAAAACCTTGCATCTTGATCAGCGATCGCCCCTACTTTTTCACCAAACTCTAATTATTTTTTACTATTTGAGTATCGGGGTGATTTTCCCTTAATTCCAAAATGTAATAAGACAGTTGAATAAAAATACTATAGTGATAATTCATGGGTTGTCTCCTTGATTTAATTTGGCTAGTTCCTGAAGTGCATTTCTTCCGTCTTTTTCCTGGTAGTGATCGGCATCACTACTATTTTTGCCTAACAGGATCAAGCTATATTATAAACGGGGATGAATTCAGTGGTTATGACCGCTATTACCTAATCTCCCTAGTGTGTTTTGGTACGAATAATCAGAATAGTTTTATCGTCTTCATAAATTTCATAAAGCAGACGATCTTTTCGATTTAGGCGATAGGAATACAAGCCTTCTAAATCGCCTTTTAAGGATTTGCCAATATAGGGATTAATTGCAATTATGTTAGTTAAAATTTCTTGAAGTTTGACTTTCTGTTTTTGGGTGAGTTCGTCGGTATCTTTTCGCGCTTGTTTAGAAAAGACAATTGTGTAGGTTGTCATCCAAATACTTGTTCCATTGTGAGGGTTTCTCCTGCGGCATATTCTCGTCGTGCTGATGCAATATGTTGTAATAGTTTGGGATCTTGCATGAGTTCGGAGGTTTCAGCTAAGGATTCCCATTCTTCTTGAGTAATGAGAATATAACTGCGATTTTCACGAACGATCACTACTCCATCGGGTTCTTTTTCAGTACGATCACAGAGTTCTTCTAGGTTGGCTTTGGCGTAATCAACGGTAACTTGATACATAAATCGCTTACGGTTTGTGGGGATTAGTCTTATAATAAAGCAAAAATTGCTTCTTGGCTGACGTTTTCATTATTTATTTTGGGCTTTTTGGTTCTGATCGAGAAGAAGGCGATATGACAACTTTAGTAATGATCTAAGCCGTAACTTGCATAATCTCTTTAGCGGGAACAGCTAACACTAATTGATTAGGATAAACAATTTCTACGCCAATTGTCTCCATAAATGCTTCTTTTTCTGCTTGAGTGGCTGAGACAAAATTTCCTTGTTCATCATATTTAACCCAATTCCCAAATAATTCTACTAGATAAGCCTCCCTATTTTTCAGAACTTCTACAATTGCTCCAACTGTACCGATAGGCGCAATTCCGCCATCGGTTAAGGGAATATCTTCCGTTAGTTGAATATCATCAAATAATTTAAACTTACTCATTTTTATTACTCTAAACTTTTATTGATTGAAACTAGAAGGTACTGCTGTGACAAATCTCACCACATCTTCTCCTGTCAGGATAATCCAAACAGTACGAATTTGATGTAATTTACCGGAATATCCCCTGATTTTAACATAAGCATGATAGCGATCGCCATACTCTGTTGTATCTTGTTTTTGTAATATTTCGAGAGATAAGTACCTAAGCAAAATTAATTACACATATCTAACCACCTCTTGCCTCTTGCCTATCTTCACTAGGAAATTAATTTTGCACGACTACTTAGAAACATAACTAACATAGAAATTAGTCTCTATATCTCTTTCGATAATTGCTGTAAATAGTTTCATAAAGTACCTCGCTTTTTAGAGTATAATCACACAGTAAAAATTGCTTCGGTGGGTTCTTGGTTGATACAGTTTAATGCAGGTATCACTCTCTCGTCATGACATAATTATTAATAACAGAGATCTCACTCATACCAAGCATAGTTTCCCTAAGCTGTTACCCATTTAAACTGAGTATTAGAGTGTTAAAAAATAAACTATAAAACTCGACTTTCCCTACTCTCATCTGGTCTTAACAGATAATTTAGATAGGTCAGCAGTTTAACTCGCACAAATTTTTAACTGGGATTGTTGCTATACTGGTGGCTATGGAGAAAAGATCATGTTAATTATTCTTCTGATGAAGATTATTAGTCACCTTTTCATGTACTATGGGTCTATGGCAATATTTTTGAAGGATCACGATCGATGCAATCCCTAAGGCTCAGAGTTAAAACTGCTTGGAGAAGCAAAAAAGCAAGGACGATTATATCGTTCCTATTGCTTTTTATCTTAATGCCAATTTTTCTTTATGCTTGTTTTAGTGATCTTCCCAACCAATCATCGGAGCAACGGCAAGGACCCCTTTTGGTTTGGTATCCAGAAGAGGGCAATTTAACTAAACTAGTAGGTCTCGGTTTCCAAGAGTTTGAAAAATTAAATCCGCAGGTGACAATTCTTGAACAAGCTATTCCTATCGATGAGATACCCGAACGTTTTTTTAAACAATCTCAAAGCGGATTGGGTGCGAGTGTTATTCTAATTTTTTCGAGAAATATACCCAGATTAGTATCTGAAGGAGTACTGGGGGAAATTGACCGAAAAAATCTAGATTTATCTATCTATAATCCCCCAACCCTGAAACAAGTTAGCTATCAAGGAAAAATCTATGGCATTCCCTTAGGTTCTCGTACTCGTGTACTGTGTTACAATCAAAAAAAATTACAAGTTAGTACCGATCCGCTGCTGAAGCAACCTCCCACCAGTTTAGAGGGATTAGTAGAACGTGCGCGCAAAGGTTATTCTGTGGGGATAGTTTCCTCTTTTGAAGATACTTTTTGGGGAATGGCAATTTTTGGCAGCTATTTGTGGGATGATCAGGGTAGGCTGCAACCTCGCTTGGATGGTTGGGCAAAATGGCTAGAATGGCTAAAATTTGCCTCGTCACAGCCTAATTTTATCCTCAATCGTCAACGGGAATTGCTTCATGAGGCCTTTGCTAGAGGCCGCTTAACCTATTATGTGTGTAATTCTATTGAAATTGCCGATTTAAAAAACAGCCTCCAAGATGATCTCAGAGTCGCTTTACTTCCCCAAGACACTCAAGGTAAAGCAGCGCCAATTCTCTATACACGGGTGATGGTATTTAATCGTAATAATAGTGATAATGAAAATAGGTTGGGATTAGCTTTAGGAAAATTTCTCACTAATCCCGAACAACAATTGCAAGCAATTATCCAAACAGAAAGTTTTATTCCCACTAATCGACGGGTGCAGATCGAAGGAAATTTACTACCGATCGAATCGGTATTATTACAACAATCTCACAATGCTGTGGCAGTTCCTCTGGATGATTGGGAAAAGTTGAATAAAATTTTAGAAGAGGGAGAATTTTGGTATGAAAGAGCGATCGCTGGTGAAATATCTTCCTCAACAGCAGCCCACCAACTGACACTTTATATTCAATCAGGTCTTGATCAGGAAGTCAAGAAAATGAATTAATTATGAACAACAATATCCCCTCTCTTTCGGAAATAATTGCTAACCAATTATTATTTTTAGGACGCAGAAATGTTCAAAATCAATTAATGATTATTTTTCTCTGTTTAATTCTTGCTTGGTTATTGTCAAAATGGTTATGGTCTTACTTAGAAAAAAGATTTCCTCACGTCACCACTTTTATCCATAGTGATAAAAAATTAACCATCCGTCAATATTTTGCTATTCTGATAGAGTTTCTTAATTTTCCAGTTATTAGTATAATTTTACTGAATTTAAATTATCTAATTTTTTTCAGTCAAAATTGGACAAGAGGAATGATTAGTTTATCTATAAAACTCCTGTGGTTTTATTTAGTTTATCGTGGTTTATTAGCTGGACTATACGCCAAGTTTTCCGTCAATAAAATTAAATATTATCATTTCCGGCTTTTAGCACCTTTATTGGTGTTATTTCTCCTGAGAATCATGATTGGTTTCTACAATAATATTCAGGAAATCGCCAAAGTATCTCCTTTCAATTTATTCAATAGTCCGATCACATTGGGAAGCATATTTATTTTGATAATAGCTCCCTATTTTCTAGTAATTGTTGTTGATCTTATAGAGACTATAATTTTGAGTATTGCTCATTTAAATCAGCAAGCTAGTCGCGGTGAAATTGAAGCAACTTTACTGTTAGGACGTTATTTTTTTATTGTCTTAGGTTTTATCATCATCTTGGGTTATGTGGGAGTTAATGCAACGGCAATAGCGGCAATTACTGGTGGTTTATCGGTGGGTATTGGTTTCGGTATGCAGCAAGTGGTAAGTAATTTTATTAGCGGTATTTTACTATTATTTGAAAAAGTTCTCAAACCGGGTGATATCATTAATATTGAAGGGCAAACTTCTCAGGTAAAAAAGCTAGGTATTCGAGCGACAACAGTGCAAATCCTCACGGATAATTCCGAAAAAATTATCCCCAATCAAAAGTTTTTTACTGAGGATGTCACCACCTATACGGGTAGTGATAACTTGATTTATTGTTCAATTGCTATCGGAGTTGGTTATCATTCTAACGCAGAACAGGTGATGAATTTATTGCTAGACATTGCTGATCAACATCCTAACATACTTAAAAACCCGCAACCAGTAGCCTTTTTTATTAATTTTGGTGATTCTAGTTTAAACTTTGAATTAAAGTTCTGGTTGGATGATGTTAACAGGAAAAAGCGAGTAATTAGTGATGTTAATTGTGTTATTCTTGATAGGTTTACTCAACAGGATATCGAGATTCCCTTTCCGCAGCAAGATATTCATATTCGCAATAATTAGCAATTTAAGTAGTCGTGCAAAATTAATTTATTGGTTAAAAAGCTTTATCAAAATGTCTAGTTAATTTTGCTTAGGTACTTATCTTGGTCAAAAACCTTATCTGATTATTTTCATCTCCAAATATATCACTTTCACTTATTGAATTTATGTATTTATCGTTTTTTTGTTAATAACCAGTGTCTTGACAAAAAAACAATTTTAATATAAAATCCACACTAGGTAATATGTTCAGGAAATAGCTCGTAATTTAGAATCGAAATCGCTCAGATTAATCTATCGAGGTTTTGCTCATGCTTTTTGGTTATACTTTGCTTGGCACTTTATCGATTTTTGTTGAACTTAGACATCAATCGCCGCGCGACTTTTTTCCTTTAATTGCTGTCATCTACCCTAACTAAAAATTCCATGATTATCACCAGTTTACAAAATCGTTTTCCCAGAAATAATCCCACCCGTCGGCTGCGAGCTTTTCTACTAGGCCTTTTCGCCGCCACTATGACCGCCTTACCCCTAAAAGCCGCCGAAGAAGTTGAATTTGTCTATACTCCCCTCGTCTTTTCTGTATCGGTAGCATCCCTAGAAACCTTTGCTAAAGAAGGCAAAATTGATGCTAATTTAAAACAATTTCTAGCCAGAGTAACTCCCGAAGCAAGAGAGCAGTTTCGTGAAGCTTTATTAACAAAAATTGACATTAATCCTGTTTTACTATCTCGTTTTTTTAATAGTGTGATGGGTGCTGATATGCTCTCTCGTTTGGGCAAAGGCATCACCATTGAAGGGGGAATTAATGGTAAATATGCCCTGCGGGGTGCGATTGTTAGTGCCGCTTTTGAGCCGGGGGGATTAACCCTTTTAAATGTGCTGAAAAAATTCCCCAATAATATCCAGTTACAGGGGGAAGAAATCCTCGGATTAGCTAAAACCATCGATTATGCAGTTTATGTGGCGGAAATATTTATTAAAGATATGCGCCTCTGGACAGCCGAGGAAGCCGCTGCCGTTAAACCACCGATTAATTATACCAGTTTACCCGATCTGCGTCAGCGCGGTAGCTTTCAGGTAAAAAAAGAAGTTTGGAACCTAACCGATAGCAGTCGCAATCGCAGTTTATATGTCAATGTTTATATCCCGCAAACTTTCCGAGAAGGTAAAACACCTGTAATTATTTTTTCCCACGGATTAGCCTCGCGACCAGAAGATTATGCTCAAGCAATTGAACATCTAGCTTCCTACGGATTTTTAGTAGCGGCACCGCAACACCCCGGCAGTGATACCCAATACCTACAAGGAATGTTAGGGGGGTATTATCGCAATATTTTTGATGGCAATGAGTTTATTAATCGACCCAAAGATATTAGCTTTGTCATCGATGAATTAGCAAGACGTAATCCTAGTCAATTTCAAGGTCAACTTGACCTCACTAATGTGGGAGTAGCGGGTCATTCCTTTGGAGGTTATACATCTCTAGCTGTTGCTGGCGCACAAATTGATTTTGATAATCTCGCCCAAGATTGTAATCTTCCTTACTCCGGTATTAATATCGCCATTGTACTGGAATGTCGCGCCCTGGAATTACCTAGACAGGTCTATAATTTTCGTGATGAACGAGTCGCGGCTGTCTTTGCAGCTAATCCCGTTAACCGCAGTATTTTTGGAGAAAAAGGTTTAAGTAAAATCTCGATTCCTGTCCTCTTGGGTTCCGGAAGTTATGACCCAGCAGCTAATCCGATTTTTGAACAGGCCATTCCTTTTACTTGGTTAAAAACGCCAGATAAATATCTGGCCATGGTGGAGGGACAAGCTCATGTAAATTTTACGGAATTGGATGCAGGAATGCAAAAAACCCTAGAGTCTGTGGTCGATATCACTTTACCCAATCAAAATTTAATCGAGGATTATGCGGGGGCTTTATTGGTCTCTTTTTTTGAAGTTTATATTGCTAATAATGACAAGTTTCGTCCTTTTCTTCTGTCTAGTTACGCAGAATATCTCAGTCAGGGACAAAAGTTTAAATTAGACTTTATTACTGCCGCTTCTGACGAGAAATTATCTCAATTGATTGAGAAATTGCGAGTACATAGGCAATAGGCACTCTTGCAATAGTAAAACGGAGGGTGCGTTTTTTGGATGCTACTCGTCTTTTATCTTTTGTAGCAGCTTTTTTTGCTTAATCCCATAGGTAGCAACTTAGGTTATCTAAAAGAACACCTATTCGATTACCCTGCCCATCGGTGATACACCTTTCCTTTAATTTCATTTGAGAACAACTGCCTTAGTTAATTTTCGTTCTAATTATAACTCAGGTGTTAACGCCTAACCATGTTGATCTATCCTTCTGGAAAAAAACCTTCAAGCTTTGGGAACTCTCACTCGTTCTAATTTCCTCGAAACTATTCCCAACTTAGCGCCTTTAATCCTTCATTTTGGGGGGGAGGTCGCTTTAAGAGAAGTGTATCAGGGAATTAGGGATGTTAGTCAGTGGTGGCGGTGATTCTTGTTCTATGAATTAGCCTCCACCTTACCCAATTGAATCAGCAGTCTGCTCCCCAGTGCCTTCAGCAAGCGCAGAAATTCAATAAAATAGTAAATAGGTGACATCAGGAAAAAATTATCTATGGCAACTACATCCGAAGACGTATGGCAAATCTTAGCCGAATTAGCCACTGCTCAAGCCGAATTAACTGCTGCTCAAAAAGAAACTGACAAACAACTAAAGGAGACTGACCTAATATTGAAGGAAGTTAGTCAACAACAGAAGGAAAACGCTCAACAACAGAAGAAAACTGACCGACAACTCAAAGAATTAGGACAGCAAATTGGGGGACTCGGTGCCAAATTCGGCAGCTTTACCGAAGGACTTGCCCTTCCCTCAATGGAAACGATTCTCAGACAACGGTTCGGCATGAAAGTTGTTAGTCCCAGTGTCCGAGCAAGCGAAGATGGAAAACACCTAGAAATTGATGTTCTTGCCTATACTAATGGTGAGCTAAATACTGCCTATATCGTCGAGGTTAAAAGTCATGCTAGAGAGGAATCTATTACACAATTAAAAAGTATTTTGCAACGGTTTCGCCGCT
>NZ_JAQMSY010000120.1:0-3658 GCF_028329095.1 Microcystis sp. CS-574 | reverse complement strand
GGATCAAACCTTATTAAGGGGGGCAAGGGGGGATCAAACCTTATTAAGGGGGGCAAGGGGGGATTAATTAGAACCCCTTAGTCAACAAATCATAAACAATAATCAATTATCACCATCTACTCTAATCTATAGTCAAAAAACTCTATGGACAGCTTGCCGCCTAACACTAACCAGTTTTCAGATACCCAAGCGCCGGCAGCGAGTCCAACTCAGCGCCAAGCAGTGCCGGTCAATTATGAGTACAGCCTCAATCTGCCGGAATTACTCAACCAGTTTGACCTCTCAGTGTTGATTTCCACCTACCAAGCGGGACGAGTGGCCAGCATTGGCACTTATCAAGGACAAATGCGGGTGAGTTTCGCCCATTTTGACCAAGCAATGGGTTTAACCCGAACCGCTACCGGAATTGCTGTGGGCGCTCGTCAGGCAATTTGGAATTTACCCGCTAATCGAGAGATTGCCCCCCAGATTAAACCAGAAGGGGAACAGGATATCGCCTTTTTGGCCCGCTCCTCTCACCTCACCGGCCCGATTATGGGTCATGATTTGGCCTTTGGCAGTAATCGCCTTTGGGTGGTCAATACCCTATTTAACTGTCTGGCAACCATCGAAGGAAATTGGAGTTTTCTCCCCCAGTGGAAACCGCCCTTTATTACCGAGTTGGTCCCCGGAGACCGCTGCCACCTCAATGGCTTGGCTATGGCTGAAAATAGCGGCACTCCCGCCTATGTAACGGCATTGGGGGAAACCAACGAGGAAAGCCTCTGGCGAGAGAATAAGGCCCAGGGCGGATGCTTAATTGATGTGGCTAGGGGAGAGGTGATTTTGCGGGGTTTAGCCATGCCCCATTCTCCCCGTCTTTACCAGGGTAATCTCTATTTCCTCAATTCCGGTTATGGAACCTTGAACCGTTGGCATCCCCAAACTGGTAGCACGGAAATCGTGGCGGAATTGCCCGGTTTTACCCGGGGTTTAGACTGTTGGGAAGGTCACGCCTTTGTCGGGTTGTCCCAAATCCGGGAAACTGCGATTTTTGGCGGTTTACCCCTGGATGAGCGGCGTAATCAATTGCGGTGCGGGTTGGCTATTGTCAACCTGGCTACCAGTCAACTGGTGGCGACTTTTTGGTTCAATAGTGGCGTGGAGGAGGTTTTCGCCGTCTCCGTCCTCCCGGGCTACCGCAACCCGGCGCTAATTGGACCAGATACCGACCTCGACGGCACTCAATCCGTCTGGATGGTGCCTTCTTTAATTGTTTAATTTTCACCCTATTATTCAGGAAAAAATCATGTCAACTCCTTAAAATGACTAACCCTACTATCTTAGAAGAGCTACTAAAATTAGCAGCTACTGCTAATTCTCTCGCAGAATTTAAGCAGTCTTTGGCAAAAATCAATATCTAGAAAACGGGTTTCTTCAAGAAACCCGTTTTCTGGACTTATGGCGAATCACCTGAATCAGTGAACAGTTGTTAGCCTTTTGGTAACTGATTCAGGTAATTGCATTTGCGTCTCTTGGTTATAATTCACAAACAGGCTATAATGTTAGTAAAACAACGTTAATCTCTAAGGTTTATCAATGACTCAAATATTGATCGAAATTCCCGACGAATTAATATCTCGTTTGCAAGAACAAAAATCCTCGGTTCAAGAGATTGTTATCAAAGCTTTGGAAAATTATGTTCAAGCTGAATTACCAGATATTACTAAGACTCGTACTTGGGAACTTTGTGGAAGTTTAGAAATTGTCCAACCTGAGCCTAAATATATTATCGGACAAGATAATCGGGGTCAAGTTGTAACTAACTACGCTGAAAACATCGATGAAATTATTTATTAAAAATTGTGGACAAAGAAATTATTGTTGATACGTCTGCTTTAATTGCCTTTTTTGTCAAATCTGAAACTCATCACGAAAGCGCTCAAAAATATTACTTAGAAAATCCTCATAATAATTGGATTATTCTCGAATCGGTATTCGATGAAACTGTTACTTGGATTCGGAGCAAGGTATCTAGTCGATCCTCAATCCAAGTGGGTCAAATACTAAGAGAAGATCATCGTTATATCAATGTGTCAGATAGCGATGATCTGGCAATATTTGGAAGCTTTCTGTAAGTACAATGATAAAAAATGGAGTTACACAGATTGTTCTATTTTAGTTATGGCTCATCGTTTACAAATATTTAAGGTAAGTAGGTAGGCGTTAAAAGTTGTCAGATCCCCCCGCCTATCGGCACCCCCCTTATCAAGGGGGGCAGGGGGGATCGAACCTAAAATCCATTTTTAATTTAATTATAACCAGCTACTTATTCGCTTTTGATGATCATATTCGTCAAATGGCAGGATTAGGAATTGTTTGTGTCCCATAAACTAATAAAAATACAATTTATGAACGTCGTTCAGATTGCATATCTTGCAACAACCCACGAAACTGAGAAAATGGGTTTCTCCTTTAAGAAACCCGTTTTCTGTAAATTTTTGTTATATCCCCCTTGAAAAATTCGGGATTGTTTGCACAAAATAGTCGCATTAATCTTTTGCAGTCAGTGTCATGACTTCTACCCTTTTGCCGAGCTTTCCTGCTGTTGACGATGTTTTGTTCAATTTTGCTCAATCTGATGGCTTGAGTCAAGCTAATCAGGTGAATAGTGCGAGAAATCAGCGTTTAACCGCTACCGTAGTTTTCCTCGATGCTGGTGTTAGCGATTATCAAAGTCTCCAAGCTGGAGTAATTCCAGAAGTCGCCACCGTTATTCTCTCTCCCAACGAAGACGGAATCGAACAAATATCCGCTTTTTTACAACAAAATCCCCAGATTACCACCACCACCTCTATTATTAAATCGGTGCGTTACGCTATCGCGCTTCACCCCTAAGAGTAAGCGGACAACTCAAATGAACCAAACAACAGCCAATTATGATGAACCCTGGAAAGAAGCATTAAGCGAGTATTTTGAAGCGTTTTTATACTTCTTCTTTCCTGAAGTTCACCAATTGATTGATTGGACAAAAATTCCCGAATCCCTAGAAAAAGAACTCAAACGGATTACTGCTTCAGCAAAGACAAAAAAACGTTTCGCTGACAAACTCTATAAAGTTTGGTTACTCAGGGGTGAAGAAGTCTGGATTTTGATTCATATTGAAATTCAAAGCCAATACGAAGAAAATTTCCCTCAGAGGATGTATGTTTATAACTATCGGGCCTTTGATTTGTATCAGAAACCAGTTATCAGTCTGGCAATTTTAGGAGATGAACGAGTAAATTGGCGACCAGATTCCTATAATTATACTATCGCTGGCTGTGAAGTGAGTTTGAAATTCCCAACGGTTAAATTACTGGACTATGAGGAAAACTGGTCAGAACTAGAAGCAAGTAGCAATCCCTTTGCTATAATAGTCATGGCACACCTGAAAACAAAAGCGACTACTGGGAAGCTGCCACAACGGGAACAGTGGAAGTGGAAGTTAATCAGGGGATTATATGAAAAGGAGTTCGAGAGGGAACAGATAATTAAACTGTTTGAAATCATCGACAATATGATGACTTTATCCCCTGAATTGCAGTCAAGTTTAGAGAGTAAAATCAAACAATTTGAGGAGGAAAGAACCATGCCTTTAATAAGTAATATGGAGTTACGAGGAAGGAAAATTGGTGAG
>NZ_JAQMSY010000119.1:0-9633 GCF_028329095.1 Microcystis sp. CS-574 | reverse complement strand
ATTGTATTGGTTATAAAAATCTTCGGAATCCATTTTATGTTGGTTCTCATAAACGCTAAGTCGCTTGGCAACAGCAATCAAAGCATCTAAAGATGATGTATATTGAATGGTCTGTTTACTCATTTTTCTTTTACTCCAAAATAATGATATTTTGATTATAAACGATCGCGCTCAAACAAAAACATAAATCGTAGTGGACTGACACACCTAATTTAGGTGTAGGGTGCGTATTTGCGGCCATCAATTCGGTCAAAAAACCAAAATTAACAATCCGCCGTAACGCACCACCTCTATCATTAAATTGGTGCGTTATGCTATCGCGCTTCACACCCTACTGGCTAGTCTTTGTGTCTTTGTGGTTATGATGAATCAATCAACTCCCAATACTAATCAATCTATCCCCGTAGAGATAATTGCTTCCCGTAATTTCATTGATTGGTTAGAGTCTCAGCAGATTAGTCTGGCTTTTACTACCTATCAAAGTTCTCGACTGATGTTTTTAGGAGTTAACCCCCACAGGGGGATGTCGGGATTTGAGCGGATATTTGACCGCGCCATGGGTTTATATACTACCCCAGAAAGGATTTATCTTAGTTCCCGCTATCAAATCTGGCAACTAGATAATGTGCTATCATCCGAACAGCTTTATAATGGTTACGATAAACTTTATATCCCCCGCATTAGTTATACTACTGGGGATTTAGATATTCACGATTTGGCAATAGAAAATCTCTCTGAAAGAATTATATCTATCAGTACGATGTTAAATTGTCTGGCGACAGTCAGCGATCGCCATAGTTGTATTCCCCTATGGAAACCATCGTTTATTTCCGCTTTAGTCAATGAAGATCGTTGTCATCTCAATGGTTTAGCTTTGGTAGATGGGAAGGCGCGTTATGTTACCGCTTGTAGTCAATCAGATGTGGTGGATGGGTGGAGAGACAGAAGACAAACTGGCGGTTGTGTCATTGATATTCAGTCTAATGAAGTGATTGCTACTGGTTTATCTATGCCTCATTCTCCCCGATTTTATCAGGGTAAGTTATGGTTATTAAATGCGGGTACGGGTTACTTTGGTTATATTGATCAAAATAAGGGCATTTTTGAGCCTGTTACTTTTTGTCCTGGTTTTCTGCGTGGTTTAGCATTTGTCGGAAATTATGCCATTGTTGGATTATCTAAAAATCGTGGGGTAGATAAGACTTTTTCGGGGTTAATCTTAGATGATAATTTAATGGCTAAAGAAGCAGAACCTCGCTGTGGTCTGCTAATTATTGATTTGAAAACAGGTGAAGTTGTTCACTGGATACGCTTAGAAGGTGAAGTGACTGAACTTTATGATATACAAATCTTAGAAGGAGTTAAACGTCCCCAAGCTTTAGGATTCCAAAATGATGACATCAGTAAAATTATTACTCTCGATCCTATTTCTCCTTTAGTTGGAGGAAATATAGCAAATAATCAGCCTGATACTTCGCCAGCAGATACCCTTTATCAGCAAGCATACACCTTGCAAAAACAGCTTAAGCTTGAAGAAGCGATCGCTCTCTATCAACAATTAATTAATCAATCTCCCCAATATGCAGCTGCTTGGCATCAGTTGGGGGTAATCATGGATAGTTTAGGACAAATTGATCAAGCTATTTTGGCTTATAAGCAAGCTTTACTTATTAACCATAATTATGCAGAAAGCCACAATAATTTAGGAATAATAGCAGTTAGCAAGGGAGATTTAGACGAGGCGATTATTTGCTTTAACCAAGCTATTCGTAGCGATCAAAACTATGCTTTTGCTGAGAATAATTTAGGTTTAGTCTTACAAATGCAGGATAAGTTAGGGGATGCTGGGGTCAAGTTTCAAGAAGCAATCAGGAAAAACCCTAATTATCCAGAGGCACACTTTAATTTAGGCAATGTGTTACAACTACAGGGAAAAACTGAAGAAGCGATCACTTATTTTCAAGTAGCAATTAAGCTTAATCCTAAATACATTAAAGCTTACAATAGTTTAGCTTTAGCGTTAGGAAGACAGGACAAAGTAGAAGCAGCTATGAGCGTATTTAAGCAAGCTTTAGCCATTCAACCTAATTCCCCAGAGGCTTTTGCTTGCTTATTTTCTATGAAGGAAATGACTTGTAATTGGGAGACAAGAGAAGCTGATTTAATTCAACTTTGGCAATTAACAGAAAAACAGTTACAAGAGAGAAAAACTACCGCAGTAACTCCCTTTGATAGCTTATATAAACCTTGGTCTGCTACTCAACAGTTAAAAGTAGCTTCTAACTATGCTCAAGAAATTAAAAGACAATTAGCATTGATTACTAAACCCCTAAACTTTAACCATTCCCGCACCCGATCTGGACGATTAAAAATAGGTTATTTATGCCATGATTTTCGTAATCATCCTACCAGTCATTTGATGCAAAGTGTCTTTGGTTTACATGATCGCAATAACTTTGAAATAATTGCCTATTCCTATGGTCCTGATGATGGTAGTGAGTATCGTCATCGCATTGCTAATGATTGCGATCGCTTTTATGATATTGCTACTTTATCAATTACGGAATCTGCACAACGGATTTTCAATGATGGGGTGCATATTTTAGTTGATTTGATGGGATATATTGATAAAGCGCGGACACAAATATTGGCTTTAAAACCGGCACCGATTCAAGTTAATTATTTGGTTTATCCGGGGACAATGGGAGCAGATTTTATCGACTATATTATTGGTGATGCCATAGTTACACCACCAAAGTCTGCTGATAATTTTACTGAAAAATTGGTAATTTTACCGGATAGTTATCAGGCTAATGATTATCAACAAATTATATCATCTAAACCTGTTACTCGTTCCCAGTATGGTCTTCCTGAATCGGGTTTTGTCTTTTGTTGTTTCAACCACACCTATAAAATTGAACCGCAAATATTCACTGTCTGGATGGAAATTCTGGCCAATGTTCCCGGTAGTGTATTATGGTTATTTTCGAGAGTAGCTGAAGCTGAAGCAAATCTACGTCGGGAAGCAAAAGCGCGAGGAATTGAAGGCGATCGCTTAATTTTTGCCCATCTCGAACCTAAGTCGGAACATTTGGCGCGGCATCAACTAGCTGATTTATTTCTTGATACTTTATACTATAATGCTCATACGACTGGGAGTGATGCTTTATGGGCAGGTTTACCGATTATAACTTGTCCAGGTGCAACTTTTCCTTCCCGTGTTGGTGCTAGTTTACTGACAGCTATTGGCCTACCTGAATTAATTACTAAGAATTTAGAGGAGTATAAAAATTTAGCGATTAATTTAGCAAAATCTCCTGATAAATTGCACAAAATTAAACAGAAACTAGCACAAAATCGTCTTACTTATCCGTTATTTGATACGCTTCATTTTACCCGCAATTTAGAAAAAGCTTATCGGACAATGTGGGATATTTATGCTGCGGGAAAATCACCAGAGATGATCAGGATAGCCAATTGATCACTGGAATTATCAGGGTAAACGCATCTTAACAATCCTTGACAAAATGAACTTTATGTGAGTTGCTTACCCAGAGTGCGATTTAGGCATATTCAAGGAGAATTTGCCATCTCAATTGTTAAGCAAAAATCGACCCATTTGGTCGATTTCGTAACTATTCTAATTGACTGGTATCACTTGAAATGCTCACACAGCAAGCGGATCACAAAATTGGCCAATTGTCAATAGCGTTTGATATGCTCTCACCCTGTACTTAAGAACTCTAATCACTCCACGGGTAAGTTAACTATTGCTTATCTAGAAAATAACTGTTATGGAAGTGAACCGATTTTTGTCTGCGATGGTTTATCTCCAGAGACAGGATGGTTAATCGTCGTGGTTTACGACGGCAATAATCACAGCAGCCAAGGGAGAATCTATGATAGTCAGCAGTTAGAAAAAGAACCCCTTTGCTGTCTGCAATTACCCAGTGTTATCCCTCCCAGTTTTCATGGTACTTGGCAAGAAAAATCAGAAAAAGTATTGGTGAACAGTTTCTAGTTTTTACCAAAAATATTGGCTGCGTCTTGAGAGGAAATCTTGAAAATTAGGTAACTATAAGCAAGATGATCAATAGGTTGACGACTAGAACGCAGCCAGTAAAAATGGTTAGAATCGGTGGTAATACCGATTAATTGATTAGCTTCTATCACCAGTAAATTAATCGGATTATCGAGAGAAACCTGTGAGGGTGCAACTTTTTGATTATCGATGACTAAATTAAGTTTATTATCTCCGTCATAACGAATAAAGAGAGCGTTGGGATGTTTTTGGAGATAGTCTTGCAGATAGTTTTTATTTTGTCCCCAATCTAAATTAGAATCGACCAGAACTTGATAGCTCATTTTGCGATCAATAACTAATTCGTTAAAATAGGAAATATAATGGGGAAAATAGGAGAGATTGGAAATTAGTAGGCAAAGGGTCAGGACAATAATTAAAATGCGATAGGGTCTTTTATAAGCTGGCCAACCGGTAACAATCCGACTAGCAAAGACAAATAAAAAGGGGAAAATCATTAAAATATATCTAATACCTATTTGAGCAGTGTTAGAACTCATTAAGATGAAATATAATAGACTGGGAATAATCAAAAAAGCTTCATTCTGCCAAAAATTTAACTGTTTTCTCCAGAGAAATAAACTGATAAATCCCAACCAGATAAATATTTGGGTAGCTATCGGTACTTTATAGAGAAAAGTGATCAGAAAATATTGGGGAAATCCCTTAATTTTAAATCCTTGTACTGGATCAACTATAAATCCTAACTGTCCCAAAAGATATGGCATTCCACTACCAAAACCTGTTTCTTGTTTATACTTACCGAAGTCTAATGCTTGCAAATAAGCAGCGGGAATAGGAATCGACAAAGATTTTAAGACAGGATAGGTTTGCAGTTGCTTAAAACTATGACTGAGAAATTGATAATTCTGCAATTGAGTGCCACTTCTCTCAAAAGAATAACCAATATTTATGATTAATATTGTTGATAAAATCAGAGCTAGTATATAGAAGATACTGCGCTTAATTACCCGTTGAATTACGCGAATATGTTTGGTTTGAATAGATTGAATAATTTCCCGATGGTAAAAACCAAGACCTAAAATTATATAAATGGGAACTAAATAAACGGCTGTTAAGCGGCAAATCTGGGCAATTCCAAAAGTTAATATACTTAAAACCAGATTTTTTCTGCTACCAAATCTTAGGAAAGACCAGAAATAGTAAATGGCAATAAAAATTGAAGTTGCTCCGAATAAATCTTGAGTAATTATCCGTGAATGCCCGATAATATTAGGATCGAGAACATAGAGAATTAAAGCTAAAAATCCTGCTAACACTCCATAGAGTTGTTTTGACCAGATAAAAACATATATTGCTAAAATTACTGAGATAATAATCGTAGCAAACCGTCCAAAAAACTTATTTTCTAAGTTTAGATATTTAGAGATAGGAAAAATATTTTGTATTGTTTGATCAACTAGGGGATGCAGTGCTGAAGCTGGCATAATATTGCGATGATAAATATCTTCATTGCCCCGTTTCGCTGCCGTACCTCTGAGAATTTCTACTCCACTTTCATAATGATAACCTTCATCATAGTTGAGGGATTCTGGTAGGGGAAAAAATAAACTGGTGACGCATAAAGCCATAAATATCAGCAAGATAATTACTAAATAGAATCGGTGTTTTTTTGAAAAGTTCAATCTTGTTTTCATGGCTTAAATTTCCTTGAAAAAATTACTTAATTTTGTTAATAAATCCAGACCTAAAACTGAATTACCTTGCTCATTTAACAGAGGACTATAACAAGCAATAACTCCCTCGTCTGACAGAATAGATAATAAAGCTCCACTAACTCCTGATTTTGTTGGAAAACCCACCTCAATGGCGAATTGTTGGGAAGCTTCATAGAGTCCACAATTAGTCATAATTTCTAGAATAATTTCGCCAAAAGGAGCAGCTAAAATTAACTTACCTAAATTAGCAAGATCGGCAATTTTTCCAGATAAACAACAGATTCGATTGTAGGTTTCCAGAGCTAAGTAACGATGACTGATATAACCATTTTTTTCTAATTCTAAGCTTAGAGCTTGATTGTGAACATTAGGATAAGAGTGAACAGACTCAAGCACAGAGCGATCAAGAAATAATTGACAATTACCCATTTCATTTAACCATAAAAGCAAATTTTCACAGCGAGATTCTGGCGTTTCCCCTCCTAATAAATCCGCCAAAGCGATCGCACCACTGTTAATCAGAGGATTACGGGGAAAACCGCTATCCTCTTGCAGTTGAGTTAAAGAATTAAAAGGATAACTAGAAGCTTGTTTTCCCACGCGACGAAAAACAGCATCTTCCCCTAAATGGTTTAAAAGATATAATAACAAAAAAGGTTTAATCACACTCATCAAAGGAAAAGTTACAGTTTCATCTCCCCAAGACAAAATCTCCCCCTCAAGACAGTGAATCTGAAGAGCGAAAACCTCGGGATTAACTCGGTTCAAAACCGGTATATAATAGGGAGTCTGACCCTTCCTATCCAATAAATGCACTTCCCCAATCCAAGCTTGTATATCTTCCACCCTTAATCTAGCTAATCGGTTCATTTTTTTAATCCATGTACTCAGTCAAAGAAGCAGAATCTATAATTTTAACTCAAATTCAACCCCAACAGCAAACAGAAAAAGTTTCTCTAGAGGCAGCTTTTGGGCGCATTTTAGCCGAAGATATCAGCAGCGATTTAGACTTTCCCTATTGGGATAATTCCGCAATGGATGGCTATGCTGTCCGTTACGAAGATGTTAAAGACACTAACCCAGAAAATCCCGTTACTCTAAAGATTATCGCCGAAATTCCCGCTGGCAAAGTCCCCGAAAAAATTATTCAACCGGGAGAAACAGCCCGAATATTTACAGGAGCGATGTTACCCGCCGGCAGTGATACGATTATTATGCAGGAAAATACTCAACAAAAAGGGGAGCGGGTGGCGATTCTTATCCCTCCCGAAAAAATAGGTCTTTTCGTGCGTCAACGCGGCACATTCTATCAAGCAGGAAATGCCTTATTAAAAGCCGGTATTGCCCTTAATTCTCCAGAAATAGCAGTTTTAGCCACGGCACAAGCTACCGAATTAACAGTTTTTTCCCGTCCGAAAGTGGCAATTTTCTCCACGGGAGATGAATTAATTAATCCCGATGAAACCCTCCAAAAAGGTCAAATTATTGACTCAAATCGCTACGCTTTAACGGCATTTATCACCAGTTTAGGGGCAATTCCTAGACCTTTAGGTATAATCAAAGATAATCCCGAACTTCTCAGAGAAACTATCAGAAAAGCCATTAATTCTAGTGCTATCGTCCTTTCCACTGGCGGTGTTTCCGTGGGAGATTACGATTATATTGAGGGAATTTTAGAGGAATTAGGGGGAAAAATTCTGATTCGCAGCGTTGCTATTCAACCGGGTAAACCCTTAACCTTTGCTACTTTTCCTAACGGTTGTATTTACTTTGGTATCCCCGGTAATCCCGTCTCTGCTTTAGTTTCCTGTTGGCGCTTCGTACAAATGGCCATTAAAAAATTATCAGGATTGACAGATTATCAGAACAAATTTCTGCGAGTTATCACCCGCGATACTCTCAAATCTAAGGGACAAAGAGAAGTTTATCTCTGGGGAAAAATAGAAATTATCGAGGGAGTCTATCAATTTCAACTCGCTTCTGGACAACACAATTCAGCTAATTTAATTAATTTAGCGGGTACTAATGCTTTGGTCATAATTCCCCAGGGTAAAACTACTATACAAGCAGGAGAAACAGTAGAAGTTATGATAGTTTACTGAAAAAATACCTAACCAAATTTTTGGCTAGGTAGCTGGTTATAATTAAATTGAAGATAGATTTTGGGTTCGATCTCCCATATCCCCTCAATATATCGGGGTCAGGAGTTATTCTGGTATTCATGAACAAGCAAGGTGATTGAGAGAAGACTGCTCACGAATAATAGTTGCCAAAGAGGGACTATTACCAAGTTGAGAAATGCGGTCACGAACATACTCAAAAAAGCTGATTCCTAATTTCCGAGTAGTAGCAACAAGGGACATAAAAGCATCCCAAGCCTGAGTCCCCTGTCAGAGTTTGAGTAGCATAAGGGACTTGCGTAGGAATAATATCCCAGCCAGAAAATCGCTCTGTAGAAGAACCAGACCAGCCAGATGGCACATTATCAAAGCGCAAGTTTCTAACTAATATTACGTCGCTGCACCATCGTCCTAGCAGCTAACTCCGCCGGATTATTATGCAAGGGCAATTCGGGATGCTCTAAGACTAAAAGCAACTCCGAAATTTTCAGCAGTGTTAATTGTTTTCGCTCATCCAACTGTTGATAACCGCTTTGAGTATCGAAAAGTTTCCAAAACTCAGATCGGAGTTTTGCTGCCATCTGTTGACTGGGTGCATCTTTGTAAGCCAGCAAGTCTCGGTAGTAATCCCAGAAATCATCCAGCAATTGATCAAGAGCTTTTTGGTGACAAGCAACATAAGGAGTCAACTTCTTATAATGTCGTTCCTCATGTACCCAACACAAAGTAATATTATCAGTCAGTAATTTGAATTGGGGAGCATGATCACAGACCAGAGTTTGCACTACTGGCCAATCAGTTTGTTGATGATAGAAAGCAATCGCTGCTGCTTCAACTTGATTAACAATCGTCCTCGAAAATATCTTGACTATCAGACCCCGAATGAGGTATTCTATAAAGGTAGATCAGATAGTGATGCAATTCAGACTTGAATCGGCCTTTAATATGTTAAAATCTGCCTAGATATTTGTAAACTTTTTCCCTTGTATGGATATCGTTATTATCGAAGATGAAATTGAAATCGCCCATTTGATTCAGCAAACTTTAGAGCGGGAGTCCTTTACTTGTCATCTGGCTTATAATGGTAGGGTAGGACTAGAACTATTTTATCAAAAGCAACCAGACTTAGTGATTTTAGATTTAATGTTACCGGAATTAGATGGACTGGAATTGTGTGCTAGAATTCGCCAAAAACCGGGGACAAAAGACCCCTATATTTTAATGTTAACCGCTAGGGGAGAAGAAATTGATCGCATTATCGGTCTATCTACGGGAGCCGATGATTATATGGTCAAACCCTTTAGTCCCCGGGAATTAACCGCTCGCGTAAGAGCCTTATTAAGACGTAGTTTAAGACACGATAGTCAACCCCAGCAACTCCATCGCAGCCGTCATTTTATTATCGACTTAGATCAACATTCTGCTCTTCGTAAATTGGAGGGAATGCCAGAGGAAACCCTCGATTTAACCACCTTAGAATTTAATCTACTCGCTACCTTTGTCAGTTATCCCAATCGCGTCTGGAGTCGCACCCAATTAATCGATAATCTCTGGGGAAATGATTTTTTTGGCGATGAAAGGGTAGTAGATACCCATATCCGACGCTTACGCAAAAAAGTAGAACCCGATCCTGCTAATCCTATCTTTATCAAAACTGTGGTCGGTGTCGGTTATAAATTTGAGGATGACATTATTTAGGGTCTGCTGAAAAAGTTTTTCCTGGGGGCAGGGTGTGGGGTGTGGGGTGTGGGGT